>DAINRK010000267.1:0-6498 GCA_036741855.1 Anaerolineales bacterium | reverse complement strand
AATTTAGACCATACAGTATAATTTCACCAACAATCCGTACTGTAAAAAAGAATCTCATATATGCGCGCTGTACTCCGAAATGAATGGACCATTTTTGTCGTTGCAATGGTTGCAAGTATTCTGACTGCTGTTCTTACCTTTGCAGGAGCGAATGCTGTGTTAGCCTTTGTAATTAGCGCAATTGCGCTGGGGACACTGGCAACTGTTGTAGGACACGCTACTGAACAACTCGGAAATTATATGGGGCCCGGCGCAACAGGTGTGGTGCAGGCAGGTATTGCCAGTCTGCCCGAGTTATTTGTCAGTTTCTTTGCATTGCAGGCGGGTTTAATTACTGTCGTGCAGTCTGCATTGGTCGGTTCCATTCTTGCAAATAGTTTGTTGGTCATGGGTTTGGCATTTCTATTAGGCGGGTGGAAAAATGGCACACAACGATTTCATTCGGAGAGGCCACGTGCAATTGTTATTTTGATGGTATTGGCGGTGTCTGCTCTGGTTATGCCCACTCTTGCACATACAATTCACACGCCTGCTTCAGCTCACGAAGAAACATTAAGCATCGCCGGTGCGCTTGTCTTATTAGTGGTATTCATCGCAAGCATTCCGTTCTCTTTGCAAGGCGGACCGATCGGGGAAGATGTGCCTGCAACAGAGTTTGATGAACAACCCTGGACGTTGAGGCGTGCCATTTCCGTGCTGGCGATTGCGGGTATATCCACCGCCTTTGTTTCAGATTGGTTCGTGCAAGCACTGGAACCCACAATTGAATCCTGGGGAATCTCACAGGCGTTTGCAGGTTTGGTGATTGTTGCGATTGCGGGGAACGCGGTGGAGAATACGGTTGGGATTCGATTGGCGATTAAGAACAAAGTGGATTATGCGATTAGCATTGTGATGAATAGTTCTCTGCAAATCGCTCTTGCTTTGACTCCGATCCTGGTTCTGCTCTCCTACTTTTTCACCCCCGTAGCTTTGACTCTTGTCCTGCCGCCGCTGCTTGTCGTCAGCCTTGCATTAACGGCCATCTTAAGCGCTTTAATCGTATATGACGGTGAGTCAAATTGGCTTGAGGGCCTTGCATTAATCGGACTCTATGTGATGATCGCAATTTCCTTCTGGTGGGGATAAATCGTGTCATGAAAGTTGCTTTCCAGGGTGAAGCCGGTGCGTATAGCGAACAGGCTGTGTTTAACTATTTTGGAGATGTAGAAACACAGCCATGTGAATCCTTCGATGTTGTTTTCGATGCGGTTGTTTCTGGTACGTGCGAATTTGGATTGATCCCGATCGAAAACTCACTGGCTGGCAGCATTCATCAAAATTATGATTTGCTCTTGCACCACGATTTGCATATTGTTGGGGAATATCTCTTAAGAGTCCAACATTGCTTGATCGCGCGGCCCGGCGTAAAGAAGGACGAGATTAAACATGTCATTAGTCACCCGCAAGCATTAGGGCAGTGCGCAGCATATTTGCGAAAATTAGGCGTGAAAGCTGCACCGGTCTATGATACGGCCGGAAGTGTGAAAATTTTGAAGGAATCGGGAGCGCGTGATACCGCCGCGATCGCATCTCGCCGCGCTGCGGAAATCTACGAGATGCAAATCCTGGAAGAAGGGATTGAGGATTATTCCGAAAACTACACACGTTTCCTTGCAATCTCAAAGACCGCGCTGAAGTCAGATGGAGAATCGAAAACATCGATTGTGTTCACGCTGAAGAATCAGCCTGGCGCATTGTTCAAGGCATTGAGCGTTTTTGCCCTGCGTGATATTGATTTAACCAAGATCGAGTCACGTCCATTACTGGGCAAGCCATGGGAATATTTGTTTTACATCGACTTCATCGGCGCAACGCACGAAGACACTACAAGTAAAGCACTTGATCACTTGAATGAATACGCGTTGATGTTGAGGGTACTGGGTTCATATCCTAGATATAAGGATAAATAAAGTTCGTTGTCTAATTTTGGCATGCCTGTTTTGCTGTATAATTTTTTATGAATGCGAGCGAATGAGGATAGCCCATTGTTAGATACGATCCGCCCATACATTACAAGAGATGAACCGTTCGGTCCCATTGATTCGGTGGATATCGACGCGAATGATATCCCAGCATTGAAGCTTTTATTCGAACAGCATAACTGGATTTATAAGAATCTGCGCAATCGGCCATCCATAATCATCGGGCGGAGAGGGTCAGGGAAAACTTATTACTTGCGAAGTGTTTTCTTCGACAAGCAATACGATTTTTACGTCGAGATCCGGACTGCGCGTGTGCTGGCGTATATTGCCAGAGTCATCCAAAAAATGACGAAGGAGGTCGTCTTCCCTGAAATGGTTTCCGAACTTTGGGAAACCATTTTGTGGATTGCTGTGTTTTCCGAAATTCGAAAATACCCGGTGATCGCTCCAGACGATATGAATCTGGTCAATGCCTATCTGGATAAGATGAGCGTTCTCGATAACGACAATGTGGAAGATGTGCTTTGGAATGTTGCCGCCATGCTGGACGAGATCATGAACAAGAATCCGAAGAGTATGGCTTCGGACGTCCTCCGAGGATACAACCGGATCACAATCGATCATGCAAAGGCGGCGGTTGTGAGAAATCTTGAAGCATCGAAGAAAACGTTTGTCATCTTGATGGATTCCTTGGACGATTTCAAGCTTGACATCGATTCGGTGGCGCGCTCGCTTCAGGGACTGCTGAAAGTCGTCGGCGCGATGAACAAGCCGAGGGATGTGGTGGACATTCGTTTCTGCCTGCCATCTGAGGTGTATCACCAGTTCATCAAAATATCCTCCAACCCCAACAAGGATTTTCGGCGCGCCCTCAAACTTCAGTGGACAGCGGCTGAGTTGATTTTGATCGCAGCCCAGCGACTTATGCTATACCTTGCCTTGTATCATCCGGATTTTTTGAAGGGCATTCTTCCACTTGAACCGACCAAACGGACTGATGCATTGAAACTTTTTCAGGCAGTGCTTCCTGAAAAGATCACCAACCAGACGGGTTTTCAAGAAGAAACAATCTCCTATATCCTTCGGCATACACAGCTTTTACCGCGCCACTTTTTGATGTTATTAAATTCTATATTCAAGGGTACGGGCAATACCCAGCGTAGGCAGCCACTTCCGGTCAGCCAGGATAGGATTGTCAATGGCATCCGGCAGATGGAAGAGTTCATGATCGGCGAGATCTTTGTAGCATTCAAGTTGATCTACCCAACCGCCGAAGAGACGTGCCAACGCTGCCTGCCTGAACTTGGTCACCAGTTTACGCAGGCTGATCTTCATAAAGTGTTTACCCGCCATGGAAAGGCCGTCTTTGGCAGTGACAGCCTGTTTGACTTTCAACGAATGTTATTGGAAATTGGGGCTTTAGGAAGAGTCATTCCAGGCAAGGAATCAGACCTTTATATCAAAGGCTCTTTTGAATATACGGTTGCACATGAACTGGTTTTAAGCCAGGACGACGAATTGTGTATTCACCCACTCTTTTCAGGCATATTTCATAGCGGAACAAAGGATCGTCCAGTGTATCCGTATGGAAGTGTTTTGGATGATGAAGATTATCGAGATAGTTTTGATTAGATAACTGTTTCGGAAAAAATAAAAAGCAGTCACGCTCTAAAAGGTGCCTGCTTTACTTTTTAATAAAGTCGTTCCAACGCATCCACAATCTCAAGCGCATCCTTTGCGTCATTAGTTAATGCCGCATCATCTTGGGCATTCAGCTCTGATTCTTGTGCAGTTAGGCTGGCTTCGAAATCCGCTGCGACATCCTTGCCGTTGTGTTCGAGCACAGACGGTTTGACCTCTTCCCAAACAGACTTTGTTTGTGTGAAACTAGCCATGGCTGCATTGTAATCGTGCGCTGCGACATCCAGAATGACTTGTCTCTCGAGCACATCCAAACGACCAATATCCACAGGGACTTTAGGATTGTAAAGCGCAAACATTTCAACTACTACCGCGCTGACATCATTGGAGCCTTGCATAGTTGACGCGGAATCTTTTGCCGCTGAAGCTGTTTGCAATCGCTCGATGGCTGCCATCATAGCATTTTGAAGATCCTGCGATGTACCTTCTTCACTCGCCTGCGGCTGATAGGATTTCCACGCGTTAGAAATATCCCCGATATCTGTGCCGATTTTGTCCCAATTGCCGCTGGGTGCAAGGTCTATGATATCTTCTGCCGCGGCTTCAATTGTTTGCAACGATGATGGCACGGTGCCAGAGGACTCGTTTGCCTCCGAAGCTTCCGGTCCTCGGTTGCTTCTAATGTTTTCCCTCCACAGGCGGCAAGCAAGCAGCATGCAACGATCAACAGTAGAAGGATTCGAATAAGATTTTTCATGAAGATTTCTCCAGTCTGGAAATAAGCTGGATTATAAAACAGACTTCCTCATGCTCTCGCGAGAGCCTGACTTTTCTTATCTGCCCTCCATGTGTTTTCGAATTATTGTAGAGTAAATATCACGGCGTCGGGGTTGGTGTCGTGGCCAGTGGATTCTGGACGGGCGCGCCAGGATTAGCGCCTTGATAGTAGGGGAAGGCGACGGGCAGGTCAAAACCGAAATACTCTGATACACGTGCCACTACTTCACCCGGGATCTGTGCCCGGCGGGTGTTATAGGCCTGGACGGCATCATTCCAGTCTGTGCCAGCCAGTTGAATGGTATTCATTCCCTCATCAACAGTATCGCCAAGCGCCAGTGTAACTTCTGGAGCTGGCACAGGGGGAGGCGCCTGCACAACGGCGTTGACATACAGTGTAAAACCCTGACCCAAACCATCGGGTAAAGCACCCTTATTCTGTAGATCATCCAGGTTGAGCTGGGTTGGATCCAGCGGCTGGCCGTTTTCGTCGCGGTAGTTCTTCAGTAGCTCATTCAGCAACTCTTGCTCAGAGCGGAAGTTGCCCGTCCATACTTCACCGCTGTTGCTTACGGCATCGTAATAATCTTTGGTAATTTGCGTTTTGGCTTGAATCTTCGCGTATTGTGTATCCGTCACTAATTGAAAATTAGAGGCGGATGCCTGCACACCCTGAACCAGCGCCACGAGGTCGTTATATTCATTCGCGCCAGACCTGATAAGATTACAACTGGTTACCTGGAGGACAATAACGAGCGCGGCAAAAATGGAAATAGCACGGTTAATATATTGTTTCATCTTTTAACTCCTTATTTATTAATTGGTCCGTCCTGAGCGACCGCTTCCGCTTCCCCCTCGCATTCGCGGACTCGGAAAGCCTCTGCCTCCACTCGAGGGGAAGCCTCTGGAGGGAAAACCGCCTGTTCCGCCTTTCCAGGGACTTCCACCCCAAGGACTCTCTCCCCAGGGATTGCTTTGCCAGGGACCTGAAGGGGGAGGATAATATCTTGTCCCGCCCCCTCCCATTTGGATGAACATCCACATGAGAAAAACAAACAGGAGAACGCCGAGACACAATTGACCGCAGAGTGCTACAGCGGCCGCTGGTCCGGCCGCTTGATCGGGGACCTCTGGTGTCGATGCGGCGGATGGCTCAGGTTCATAGTTATTGCGCGCAACCGTGTTGAACTCATTTGCCAGAGCCAACAGTGCCTGATCGATACTATGAGTGGATTGATAGGTATTTTCAACTGCGCGGTTGATGTTCGTCAATTCAGGAGCGGTGAGTGCCGGCAAGCCCAGCCCTACCGCGTAATGAACATCGATGTCATCGGGCTCAACAACGATTAAAAAAACAAAACCGTTGTCTTTGCGGCTGCCTGTTGGCAAGCCAAGTTCCATATAACGCAGGAAATGCACTGCACAGTTGGTCCGAATGCCAACCTGGTCTTGTGGCAGGATGAGAATCATCGTTTGCGCAATCGCATCTGCATCCAGCCGGTCAAAGACCCTGTCCACCCTGGCAACCGCCTGCTCCGTGGCGTAGTCTTCCCAGCCTACAGTCCAATGCGGCTGCAGCAAATTATATGTGAAGCCATAATCGGGAGGAGAACCATTGCCGCAGAGCTGCGACTGAACAAAATGGGTCTCAGCTCTGGCAGGCGTAACGTAACTCATTAAACCGAATGCCAGCCAGATCAGGGCGGCCAGCCTGTACACGCTAGTACGTCTCACAGAACTCTCCTGAAAAATTGATTTCTCCTTCTAATATTTATTGAGCAATTTGCTCCATACTTATCCCGGAAAGATGAATTTTTGAAAATATAGTATCGGGAAATCATGACTTGAACAATAAGGAATCTCCCTAATCAGGGGGGAATTTACCACTACTACCATTTCAGGTTGGAAACTTCAATTCATCGAGGAAAATGTTATCCATCAAGCTACGACGAACCCAAGTTGGTTTGAGAGGTGATTGCGGTTTGTGTAAACATGTGATTGGTTTAATTCCTCCTCTTGACATCCTCCTCCCTCCGTCATACAATCTCGCCAATCAAATACCAAAAACGCTGACGAGGACGAGTACGTTTCAAAGCGATTTCCAGAGAGCCAAGCA
>DAINRK010000266.1:0-6503 GCA_036741855.1 Anaerolineales bacterium | reverse complement strand
GCGTCCCACTTGTCGGGTGCACGCTGTGTTGGGCGGCACGTGTCGCAACAAGGTTTTCCAACGGCTCACAAGAAGTTTGTATTATGGCTGGAGTGTCAAAACCGATGATGAGAGCTTTATTCGTTTGCATTTCGTATGTTACGTTTGTGACCACTGTAGCCGGTAATAATCGTCGCGTGTTAAGGCGAATACAAGTGTATCGGTGAGCTCACCCATCGTATTGCGGCTATGGTTGCGTAGTGTGGCTTCGTGAACAAAACCGAGGCGGCGCGGTATGTTTGCACTCCTTGTATTGGCAGCATCACACTGAATGCTTACTCGTTGGGCTGTGAACGTAATGAAAGCAAGCTTGCACAGCAGCGTGACGGCCTCAGTTACATAGCCCTGACCTTGGGCAGAAGCACGAACCCAGTAACCAATTCCCAGCGCTGGTACGCGCCACTCTATGGGGTACAACCAGATGCCTCCAACATAACGATTTGTTGAACAGTCCCACATTCCAACGGTTACGTCTTCATGTGTTAACCACCGCGCCAGAGCCTGACGTACATAGGTTTCACATTCTTCCACAGTCCTTCGTGAGTCTGTCCATGCCATCCACGGGCGTAGATGGTCGCGTGACTCCTCAATTGCCTCCTGCACAGCAACTCCATCACCTACGGCATACGGGCGTAGACACACCCGTACGCCACGGAGTTCATGAGGAAGCTCATAGAGAATAGGAGGTGTGTCGCTTGCTTGGGTCATAACTATATTTACCTCTGCTCTGTATGAGGTGGTAATACCAGATATCACGTGGCATGGCTTACGATTGTGCAGCCCAACGGTGTACGTTACTGGCGCTGGGGCGCGCGTGGACTCTGCTTGGGAGCAGAAAAAACTCGAAGCCACGCTTTGCGAAATGCTTGCCGTAGGTGCCGCACGCCGCGGAGCGGCAGTCCCCAGCGTCCAGTGCACGCTGTGTTGGGCGGCGGTTGACTTTAATGATTTAATCTTTTGTAGGCAATAAGCCTAACTCTTGCGCTCTCTTAGTTAAGTCTTGATGGTCAAGTTGAAACACAATTTTCAACATATTTTCTTGTTGAAATAAAACGTAAGTTGCAGAAGTTTTGTCAGTTATTGATTGCCCTGTATTTTTCTCGAACTGCATATTCCATTGCACTTTGACCATAATATAGCTTTCGTCCAATTGGGTTTCTTCAAGTGCAGCGATTTTTGAAGAAATTAATCCGATAGCTTTGAAAAAACCTTGCCGTTTTGGAAGCACTTTTAAAAAATCATCCTTCTTGACCAGTTGTGCGCCTTGTGGACTGGCAAACATAAATGCATCACTATATTGCGATCCAAGAAGTTCAAGGTCAAGAGTGTTACTTGCTTTCTCGTAGCTTTCAAAAAAACTATTTACAATGTCGCTCGCATGAGTCATAGGTATGCCTTTCAGCCAAACAGTAAACTGGATTGTAATTTGTTAATGGCGGAAGCCGCCCAACCATGTCTTAAGCGGAACATTTCCGTATAAGAGACTATATACAGATCATACGCTTGGCGTTTATACAGTCCGTAAAATTCCTTTTGGGCGATGGTCGATGAGAATGCAACGAGCAAAGTATAGCCTCAACCGCATCTATTTACTAACTTTACTCTTCTCCAGATTCAACGCAAGCAACTTCTCCAAAATCGCCTCATCACTCAAATCAGACAATCAGACCTCCACCCATAGGCTGCAAAGATGGCTTCATCATCGTAGCAATCGTCCATGCACGCGGCTTTCTTAAAGGACTCTTTGCCTTCATTGTACGAGAAATAAATCAGCCCAGTGCTTCAAAGAATGGGTCCAGGAACTCGCGCCGCAACTGCGTCTCGTTGTATCTTCCTGAACGATAGGCATCGCGATGTTGTTCGAAACGCTCAACCAATTGCCTGATGTTCTCTGGAGCAGACATGGTTAAATTTTATCCTATTCCCAATCCTCTATTTAATTAAGAGCATTGCGAAACACAAGCCCAGCCAGGAAGTATCCAAATCGAGGCAGAGCAGGCTTCGCAGATGTCCACCCTCACCACCACAGACATCGTCGCTGCGATCAAATTCCTTCCTCACCATTGTTCCCAGCGAACTGGCGAAAGGCAATATCGTGGAACTGGGTGATTTCGGCAGCTTCTGGCTGAAGACCAACACCGAAGGTGCCGATACCGCCGAAGAGGTGCGCTCCGACCAGATCAACACCGTACTGCCCCGCTTCAACACGGGCAGCTGTGCGCCAGACACAGGTGTCTCCTCATTACAACTAGGAGATTGCTTCAGGCTAGCGCCCGAAGCAATGACATTAATACGACCTATGCGAAAAAAACATTTAGAAGTCTTTGGGAAAACATTTAGAAGTTTTTCGAGAAATCCCTCTGGCACCTTCAGGGATAAAAAAGGAGCGAGGCGAAACCGTTTCGCTCTTTCTTTTCGTGATTTTGATATCAAGCAGTTCCCTCTATCTTTTCTCACAGGGGATGTTATTAGCGAAGCGCACTCACAATTTGCATCACATTATGTTGCATCATGTCAAGATAGCTAGCGGCGGGCGGCCCATCTGTAAGTGACTCGAGATGCAGGTCAGTGACGACGATGATCTCTGTCTCGTCTGCGATCTGTTGCGCGAGATTTGGGTTTTCGGAGGCGTCCAAAAATATGGTGGACACGCCGCCGGCTTTGATCTCGTCAACCAACGTGGCCAATTGTCCCGCAGAGGCGCTTGCATCTGAACTCACACTTGGCAAAACAGTTCCTATCACAGTAAAGCCATAGCGATCGGAAAAATAACTGAGGGCTTCGTGATTGGTCACCAGCAAGCGGCGTTCGGGGGGAATTTGTGCAACCTGTTCTTTGATCCAGTTATCCAGGTCTATTAATTTCTGGGTGTATTGAGCTGCATTGGCTTGATAGGTTTCGGCGCCCTCCGGGTCATATTCAGCCAGCCCGGCGCGGATGTTTTCAACATAAGTAATCACCCGCGAAGGGTCCAGCCACATATGCGGGTCATTGACAACCTGACCTGCATTCTCCTCATCTTCCATGGTACGCGGATCAAGACCATCCGAAGCAGTAACGACGGAACGCTCACCCCCGGCGTTCTCCAACAACGGTTCAAGAAAATGCTCATATTCCAGACCGTTGATCACCAACAATTTGCTGTGATTGATCTTTACCAGGTCCTGCGGTGTAGGCTGGTATGAATGTGGGTCGGCACCAACCGGCAGGAGCGACTGGACAATGAGCCGGTCTCCCGCAATGTTTTGTGTGATGTCTGCGAGGAAGGTGGTAGAGGCTAATACAGTTGATTCTTCTTCATTTTGAGGCGCTCCCCCACAGGCAGACAGAATAATGAGCAGAAGGAGAAAGGGCGCAAAACGCCGTATCATGATCTACTCTCGCCAGGCAAGGGTGTGATAAATCACTGAACTGAGAAACAGCAGGCCAACGGTGAGTGCCGTAAGCTTGGGAATGGGCAGTCGTTCAGATCGATCCTTATGAAGCTGGTCTGCATTAAGTTTGGCTCCAACAGCCGCAGCTGCGGGGATCGCGGCACAAAACATACACATGGGACGCTCCTTCTGGATATTAAAAACCTATTTGTTAGGACAGCAAGATCAGGCAAATTATTACTAGGGAAGCCACTGCGGATTGGAACCTTTTGCAATGACCAGAGGATTCTGTAACCCTGCATGCCAAACCGCAATTTCAGGGTCGTATTTCCCATTAATCCGAAGCTGCGCGAAGAGAAGCGTTTCCCCCCACGGGTCCCATTGTGGAAAAAGATATACATGGTCTGCTTCACCTGCCACCGTAACGCCCGATAATATTTCAGGATCCATTAGCACCAAAATGCGTGCCGGCGAGGCAGGGTCGGCGCGCATGCCGACCAGAATATGATCCTCTTTTGGCCACCAGGCCAGTTCGCTATACTGATAATCCTGAACATCGTTGGCGCCCATCCAGATGGAAACTTCGCCCGTTTCTAGATTCGCCATTTGTATTTGACTCCGAAAACCGTCCGGAGTCTCTGCCATATTCGTAACAACGAAAGATTTACTATCGACGGACCAGGACGGCTGGGCACCCGTGTTACAAGGCAAAGTAAATTGCTGTGCTGAAGAATCCAGCTGCACGACCTGAATAAAATTTTTTATCCCATCATAGGATGTGAGGTATTTTCCATCCGGCGACCAGCCTGGCCCATAACCGATGACCTGTGAATCGGCGTACACAGCATGGTTTTCTCCGCTTTGAATGTTAAGGATCCACGGGCGTGGCGCGCCCATCGGCACGGAGGCGGAGACCGGTGCAGTCTGGAGGGTGTATGCCACTTGAAGACTATCCGGTGAAACAGCCGGTGTGATGCAATGATCGGCTCCACAGTTCAGCAGGATGTGTGCAGTGCCGCCTCGATCTAAATACCAAAGGTCCAGACCGTTGGCATCATTCACCGCAGATAAAATCAGAAAGTCCCCATTCGGTGCGGTTGAATAATCAAAGATTTGTTTATCAGCAGGACCCAATCTCTGCACAGACCTACCTTCTGTGTCCACCGTCCATAATTGCCCCAATCCGTTTGCAGTGGTGAGATACACAACTTTGGGAGTGCGCACATGCACAGGCCAACTTTGTTCCTTTCGCAATTCTTCACCATTGACGCCGATCGCTCCGGTAGTCAAGGTCAATTGATAACTTGCACCTGCGCGCAGCGGCGCTTCAGGAATAAAATGAAGCGTCTTGTCGTCCGCCCATTCAAATTGACCTGATACCTCAGGCTGGAGGTAAAATCGATCCAGAATTGAATCCGGATCAACAGGCAAAGAGAAGGTTAGCGTTAGCGGACCATATGGTCCCACTTCCTGATCGAGTCCATTGGCCTGTACACTTACACCAATCCAACTCCCTAACATCATCACAATGCCGATTGCTGCTGCCAGTACAACAGCAAGACCCCCTGCGTTCACGTCAAGAGGTTGAAACCCGCGAAGTTTCATGGGAAAAGGTAGGGCTGTTCTGGCTCCTGGACAACTTCAACGGAGTCGGCTTGAATCAACGGGACAGGCTGACCTTCCAACTGGTAAGGTTCAACTGCGCCTTTCACACGAACCCACGTGTTCTCACTGAGTGTGCTTGTCTGATCCCAGTTAACGACCATACCGATCGCGAGACCATCCGCCGCGCAACAGGTGATAACAAAGCGGCTCACTAAAAACTGATTCTCTGTGAGGCGCCCATCTCTAAAAACAAATCCTATTACATCTGCTGTCTGACCGATATAAGGAGTCACATCTGTTCCGCTATTGAAGATACGGATCCAATCCAGGACGTTACGTTGATCTGCAACAGACTCGAAGGATTGTGCCTGAGCAGCCGAGCTTACGATTGGAGCAGAAACATTCACGCCCCGTGTGGTGGCAGCCGCCGCATCCAGCGGGCGCGCAGGAATAAGAATACCGATGAGCACAGGGATCAGCAAAAACAAGAGTCCATAAACCGATATGGAGTGAGAATGTTCATGATGATGATCTTCATCTTCTTCATGCTCTGATTCCTCCTTTGAGTAGCGCATCAAGGAATAGGACATCAATACTAGAGCGATAATGGCAAAAACTGTCAACGGCGCAAAGCGGATGTTAATATATAAATCCAGTTTGCCGGTGATTAGCTTCACCTCAAGAAATGAGGCAATCGCCAGAAGGATAAAAGCCTGGAAAGCACGATAAGGTTTGTTCATAAGTGCTCCTATGGCCGTAGATAATTGAAAGCAATTCCAGCCAGCAAACTCATGAGGAGAGGTAAAAGAACAAGGTAAAACACGGGGCGGCGCCTGAAAACCTGTAAATACATCAGCATGCTCTTGATATCTACCATGGGACCAAAGACCAGGAACGACAGGATGGACCCAAAGCTAAATGTCCCTACAAAACCAAGTGCAACGAAGGCATCCACGGTCGAACAGATCGAGAGCACAACTGCTAAGGTAAGCATCGCAATGACCGAAAGAAGTGGGCCGCTCCCTATTGCAAGCAGCGAAGTTTGAGGGACAAATGTTTGCAGAATGGCTGCCAGGGATGCACCAAGAATTAAGTATCTACCCATTTCGAAGAATTCACCGGTGCTCACGACCAACGCACGGCCGATTTTCGCGCCAATGGGTTCATGTTCAGGATGAGTGCCGAGAACAGGTAACTCAATTTCAGAGGGAGGAAGGCGGACAATGTTGGATATATCTTTCTCGGTTGAAAAAACAACACCAATCGTTACAGCGATGAGCAATGTGAGTCCCAACCTCCAGGCCAACATTCTCCCCCACCCGAAAGCCGCAGCAGTACTGAAGATCACAATGGGGTTCAGCACTGGCGCTGCTAAGAGAAATGCAATTCCTGTCGAAACGGGCAGCCGCTTCTGAAAGAGGCGGCGTGTGAGTGGAATAACGCCGCACTCACATACGGGGAATACGAGCCCAAGCAGCGAACCTA
>DAINRK010000265.1:0-6532 GCA_036741855.1 Anaerolineales bacterium | reverse complement strand
GAAGCCCGCGCCACCGCGGAACATGCCAACAAAGCCAAGAGCACCTTCCTTGCCAACATGAGTCACGAACTGCGCACACCGCTCAATGCCATCATGGGCTTCACCAGCATTGTAAGAAGGAAAGCAGAAGGTGTTCTGCCTGAAAAGCAGACCGAGAACCTTGATAAAGTGATGTCCAGCTCTGAACACCTGCTCGGCCTGATCAACACCGCGCTCGATATCGCCAAGATCGAAGCAGGTCGCATGGATGTCATCCCCGCCAAATTCAATCTGAGCGGGCTCGCCGATCAATGCGCTAACCTTGCCATACCCCTGCTCAAGCCAAACGTTACACTCGAAAAACAAGCCGACGAAACCATTGGCACCATCTACTCCGATCAGGATAAGATCAAACAAATTGTCCTCAACCTGCTCAGCAATGCTGTCAAGTTCACACATGCAGGCAGTATCCTTCTCCGTGTGGACAATTTCAATGCAGAAAACGTGAATATTTCAGTGACCGATAGCGGCATCGGCATCAGCGAAGAAGCGCTCGGTCGCGTCTTCGAAGAATTCCAGCAGGCAGATAACACCACCACCCGTCAATACGGCGGCACAGGCTTGGGGCTTGCCATCAGCCGCAACCTCGCCCGATTGCTCGGCGGGGATTTGACCGCCACCAGCGAACTGGGCAAAGGCTCGACCTTCACCCTTACCATCCCGATTCAATATGGACAAAAACCCGCCTCTTCACGCGAAGCGGACCCTGAACCTGATACCGTCCAATTGACCGAATCTCACGCCTCAGCAGGGACCACCAACCTATGAAAACCATCCTGATTGTGGAAGATATTGAACTCAACATTGACCTCCTCACACAATTATTGGAGGATGATTACAACTTGCTGGTTGCAAAGAACGGTGAACAAGGTGTGAGCGTGGCGCAGCAGGAAAACCCCGATCTGATCCTCATGGATGTTTCGCTCCCCATCATGGATGGATATGAAGCCACACGCAGGATTCGCGCAACCATGCCATCCACACCCATCATTGGTTTATCCGCCCATGCCATGAGCGGCGATGAAGAAAAGGCAAAGGAGGCTGGCTGTAACGATTACCTGACCAAGCCTGTAAATGCAGATCTCTTAATCAAAAAAGTAAAGGAATATCTGAGGTGACAAATGAGTCAAAAAATGAAAGTTCTCATCGTGGATGACGAACTCTTCAACCTGGATTATCTCGAGCAGGCATTGGAAGATTCAAACTACCAGATCATTACCGCAACCAATGGGCAGGAAGCGCTGGATAAGATCCAAAGCGGACAACCCGATCTGGTGCTATTAGATTTAGCGATGCCGATCATGGATGGTTTTGCTGTGCTGGAGCGGGTCAAGGCAGATTCAATACTGCGCGATATCCCCGTGATCATCATCTCTGCTGAGCACGACTCCAAAAGTGTTGTGAAGGGTATCAAGCAGGGTGCGGAGGATTACCTTACCAAACCGGTGAATGCGGATCTCCTGGTGAAGAAGGTAAAGGAATATTTGGGGTGATCAATGAATCAAAGACCAAGTTCCAGTCTCCTGCGAAACGTCCCACTCTTCTCGACACTTCCGGCGAATGAAATTAAATATTTGGCTTCCAGGCTGGCGCCCTATCAATGCCCGGAAGGTCACATTCTCTTCCACGAAGGCTCATGGGAGGAGGAATTCTATATCCTGCTGGAAGGTGAGGTAGAGATTCTGAAATCTGTCGGCACTCCAGATGAACGCAGTCTGGGCATTCGCAAGGCTGTGAGCCTGCTGGGCGAAATGAGTCTCTTCAACCGCGATGGGTATCGTACAGCGACCGTACGCGCGAGCTCAGACCTGGTGCTCTATAAAATGAACCGTGCTGAGTTCGATGCCTTGTTGCACCGCCAACCTCAACTTGCTTATGAGATGGTGGGACTGCTTAGCAAACGCCTGGAAAGCTCCGAAAACCAAACCGTCGCGGACCTGAAAGAAAAGAACGAAAAATTGAGGCGTGCCTACAACGACCTTAAAGCGGCTCAGGAACAGATTATCGAAAAAGAGAAATTGGAACATGAGCTTGAACTCTCCAGCCAGATCCAGCAGAGCATTCTGCCTCGGAGTCGGCCCAAACGGCCTGGCTTTGATTTCGGCGCGTTGATGATTCCTGCTCATGCAGTTGGCGGTGACTTTTATACATTCCTGCCGCTGGATAAAAACCACCTCGGCATTGTCGTGGGTGACGTTTGTGATAAGGGCGTTCCCGCGGCGTTGTTTATGTCAGTGGTATACAGCCTGATCCGTGTGGAGGCGCAAACTTCACATTCGCCTGTAAAAGTGTTGAGACAAGTTAACCGTCACCTATTGCAGATGATGAACAATTCAACCATGTTCGTTACGCTCGTTTATGGAATCTTAAATTGCGAAAATGGGCGCTTTCATTATGCGCGGGCTGCCCATCCAGCTCCCATCCTGTTGGATGCAAATGGCGCGCCCATGAACGTCCCCGTCAAACCCGGACAACCGCTTGGCTTGTTCGGGAATCTGCCAATCGATGAGGAAAGAATCACTATTCCAAACGGTGGTACCATGCTCCTTTTTACAGATGGTCTGAATGAGGCATCAAATTTAGATGGGATTGAATTTGGCGATAATGGTTACCTGTTTACTTCCCTCGCCTCGGGTCGTCACAAACGTGCGCAGCGCATCTGCGAACATTTATGGGATGATATTCAGGCTTTCAGTCAGGGTTCGCCCCAGGGTGATGACTTTACAACCGTGGTTATTAAAAGGCACCTGGCAAAATGAGGTGGATTCGTTAGGTAAAGTTAAGCTCAATGAGAAGACAATCCCCGTGCAAATTTATTTCGTTGGAACGGGATGGCCTTATTCGATGCAATTCATCTTGGCTTGCATGAGTCGTACTTGAATTAATTGTCACCAAATATCCGTACCAATTATGCAAGCGACCATGATTCCATGGTCTTATGAGTATCAGGGGCAATTTCTTCGATTAGCCGGAAAGTAAGGAGCAACAGGTATGACAAGAAAGTCATCGTCCATAAGCAATATTATGAAACCAAAAAGCAAGGCTGAGGTAAAGCCTAATGCATTGAAGGGGAGTGAGTTGAAGGATTCTTCACAGAAAAAATCGTCCAAACTTAATCGAGTTGAACAACAGCTTACCCAGCGTGAAGCTGAATTACAGATCATCAACTCCATCCAGCAGGGACTTGCTGCCGAGTTGGACTTCCAAGCCATTGTGAATTTAGTTGGCGAGAAACTGCGCGAAGTGTTCGAAATGGGTGATGTAGGCATCACCTGGTATGACGCAGAAAAAAATCTTGTGCATTACCTTTATACATTTGAACATGGAGAGCGAATTGATGTTTCGTCGCGTCCACCAACCCCAGGTGGGCAATTCGAGACCATGATAAAAACGCGCCAGCCGATAGTGTTAAATGACGCCGCAGATTATGCACAATTGAATATTCCACTTGCCCCAGGTACAGATCGTAGCAAATCATCGATCTCGGTACCCATTATCAGCAGTGACCGTTTCCTTGGCGACGTTAGTCTGGAGAACTATGAACGCGAGCGCGCCTATGGTGAATCCGAAATTCGATTGTTGACTACTATTGCCGCCTCATTGGGAACTGCCCTCGAGAACGCACGTCTCTTCGACGAGACCCAGCGCCTCCTCAAGGAGACCGAGCAACGCGCTGCCGAACTTGCTATCATCAACAGCATTCAAGCCGGGCTGGCATCCAGGCTGGAGATGAAGGCCATCTATGATCTGGTGGGAGATAAAGTGGGCGAGATATTCCAAGCTGATACTACATATATCGGCACATATTATCCTGAGGAACAACGCGTAATTTCCAACTACTATGTGGAAAATGGTCATCATTTTAACTTCGAGCCTTTTCCAATTGGAAAAGGGTTATATACACATGTGATTCAAGCCCGACGACCGCTTTTAATCGGCACAACAGCGGAATCGAGAGCGTATGACCCATTTAATATTCCTTCACCGGAAAGTGAAGAAGACCTAAATGAAACTTATCTTGGCGTTCCCATTATGCTTGGGGAAGAAGTCAAGGGCATAGTAAGTGTACAAAGCCATAAGCAAAACGCTTTTAATGAATCGGACGTGCGCCTTCTACAAACGCTTGCCAACGCGATGAGCGTCGCACTGGAGAACGCACGTCTCTTCGATGAGACCCAGCGCCTGCTTAAAGAGACCGAACAGCGCGCCGCGGAACTTGCTATCATCAATAGTATGCAGGAGGGACTGGCTTCCAAACTGGACATGCAAGCCATCTATGATTTGATCGGGGACAAGTTGAGCGATGTTTTGCACTCGCACGATATTGACATCCGGCTATTCGATATACCCGCCAATCAAGTCTATTACCCATATCTCAAAGATAATGGCGTACGGCTAAAAATCGAACCACAGGATTTTCTCGGCATGTCGAAGCAGGTGTACGAAACGGGACAACCTTTAGTGATCAATGAAAATTTAGCTGAGTTCATGCAGCGCGTAGGTTCTGTCCTCATTCCGGGCACGCAAATGGAGAAAAGTTTCATGGCTGTGCCAATCATGAACGGCGATGATGTCATTGGCATGGTCAGCATCAGTGATTATCAAAAAGAAAATGCTTTCACCGATTCAGATGTACGCCTTCTACAAACGGTCGTCGGGGCAATGAGTGTCGCGCTTGAAAATGCCCGGCTCTTTGATGAGACAAGTCGTCACGCGCGCGAATCTGCCGCGCTTAATGAAGTAGGCCGCGATATTTCCTCGACCCTGGATCTTTCCACCGTTATGGACAGAATCGCTTCCAATGCGCGTGAACTCCTCAAAGTCGATACCAGCGCCATCTTCCTGCCTGAATCAGATGGTTCGTCCTACAAGGCAATTGTGGCTCAAGGCCTCGATGTAGAAGAGATCAAAGCGGATACGATCACAGCAGGCGAAGGCATTATCGGCACGCTTGCCCAACAAGGCAAAGCCGAATTCATCAATGATACAAACAGAGATCCACGCAGCGTTCCAATCCCGGGCACGCCGGAGCATGAAGAGGAACGTCTGATGGTCGCGCCATTGCTTTTAGGCGAGAAAGTCAGCGGCATGATGGCAGTCTGGCGCGAAGGCGGAGAGTCATTTGGGGAGGCTGACCTAAGATTCTTGCAAGAGCTTTCCTTGCAGGCTTCGATTGCCATCAAGAACGCCAACCTTTTTGATGAAACTCAGCAACGTGCCGCCGAACTTGCGATCATCAATAGCGTGCAGGAAGGCCTGGCTTCCAAACTGGATATGCAAGCGATCTATGAACTGGTAGGGGATAAACTCAATGAGATCACAGGGTCGGAGATCGTGATGATCCAGATATGGGATATTGAAAAAGGGATTAGGCGTGATGAATATTCTCTTGAGAAAGGTAAGAGATTCCCAATTTCTGAACATTCATTCACGCGGCTGGAACAGTCAATGATCCCAAATCTCGAACGTGGCAAGCCGATTGTCTGGAATGAAGGGATGGAGGAAAGGATTAAAAAATTTGATCATAGCCATATCGTTGTTGGCGAATTACCGCTTTCAGTTGTAGTCGTGCCTTTAAAAACAAGCAAGGCTGAACAAAAAACCATCACTGCAATCTCCCTGCAGAACGGTAGCCGCGAACATGCCTTCAGTGACTCGGATGTGCGTCTCTTGGAGACCCTCGCCAACAGTATGAGCGTCGCACTTGAAAATGCACGGCTCTTCGACGAGACCCAGCATCTCCTCAAAGAGACTGAGCATCACGCCGCTGAACTCTCAATCCTCAATAATGTTGGCCAGGCGATGACCAGCACACTGGATGTAAAAACACTGACCTACAACGTCGGTGATAAATTACGCGATATCTTCAATACGGAAATTGTAGACATTCTGATGTATGACGCGAATTCCAGAACGGTGAATCTAACCTACAGTTATTTCGAGCGCTATTTTGAAGATGAGCCTCCATGGGAACTGGGAGGCGGGCTTACATCAAAAATTATTCTCTCACGGCGGCCGCTCCTGCTTAATACTGACCAAGAAATCCTTGAAAATGGTGCGGAAGCCTATGTCACCGCGCCGGATGAAAGCGAAGACGTTCAGTCCTATCTGGGCGTGCCAATCATGGTCGGAGATAATGTGCTGGGGGCGATTGATATCCAAAGTTTTAGACCGTATGCATTCAATGAAAACAACCTGCGTCTCCTTCAGACGCTATCATCCAACATGGGTGTGGCGCTCGAAAATGCACGTCTCTTTGATGAGACTCAACGCCTGCTCAAAGAGACTGAACAACGCGCTACCGAACTTGCCATTTTGAACAGCATGGGCGAAGCCA
This sequence comes from Anaerolineales bacterium, assembly GCA_036741855.1. GTDB lineage: Bacteria > Chloroflexota > Anaerolineae > Anaerolineales > Villigracilaceae > Defluviilinea. The sequence goes on along the minus strand of DAINRK010000265.1, from coordinate 156 downwards.
TGGCGCAGACACTCGATATAAAGACCCTGACGGGCATCGTGGGCGAAAAAGTGCAAGGCGTGTTCAACGCAGATGTTGTTTATATTCGATTGCTCGACTCCAACACCAACCTGCTCCAACAATACTATAACTATGATCTCGGTGCGATGCCATTAG
>DAINRK010000264.1:0-6539 GCA_036741855.1 Anaerolineales bacterium | reverse complement strand
TGAGAAGGCGATGCGCAAACGGAAGAAGGGGACGTTGAAAAGCGGCAAATCTGGTAAGAAGGTTACGAGCAAGAAACAAGCAATCGCGATTGGGCTCTCTGAGGCTCGAAAAAAAGGTGCTAAAGTACCGAAAAAGAAACCAGCAAAGTCTTCGAAAAGGAAATCCTCAAAATCCTCCAAGTAGAATTTGCTGGATTGAAATCAACCATAAGCATTTCCTGCCACCAAAAACGAAAGACCCTATTCAGGGTCTTTTTATTCTTTCATTTTACTGGTTGCCAGTTTTAGGTCTCATTAATGTATTTGTGCCATACTCCCATAGTGGAAGCAATTAAGGGGAACAAAAGATACTGTATGCAAGTCCTAAGCATGCGGAGGCTGATATGAAAAAGTTGAATTTCCTTATTGCTGTTGCCGCGGTATTCCTCACCGCCTGTACATCCACTAGTCCGAGCGGTATTTCCACACCGATTGAAATTACTGCAGAAGTAAGCACCGTTATAGCTGAAACACCGGGACCGCCACCTACCGAAGGGCCTTCCCCAACACCCGTGCCAGCAACTCTCATTCCAACGCTTCCATCTTCCAGTTTTACTCCCACGGAGTTGAAATATAGAGTGCTAGATCAATTCCCAGACTTCTTCTTCTGCGATCCAGATTACTATCCGATTGCCTTCGAGGATGAAATGGTTCTGGCTCGAGCACGTTTCCCCGAATTGCAAGCTAATCAGGAGGAATTTCAGACAATATTGAATCGTAATGGACTTTCTGGAGTCGCTACTTTCACCGATGAACAGAAATTGCTCATCTATCGCGAACATAAGAAATTAAACGCCATATATTTCGAGCTGGTTGGTGATAAATTCAACTTTCAAATTCAGACAGGATCGGAAGGACAGCAGGGCTTTTTAATCAGCGGGACAATCGATGGTAATGGTTCCATTGAAGTCCAGGAACAAAACCCGAGTTTCCCTGCCTGCCCCATTTGCCTTGCCGCAGGGACTCTGATTGACACACCTCAAGGACAAATCCCCGTTGAAGGATTACGAGTTGGCGATGCGGTCTGGACCTTGAACGCCATGGGGGAACGTATTCAAGCACAGATTTTGAAGACATCACGTATCCGTGTTCCGGAGAATCACCAGATGGTACATGCCGTCTTGAGCGATGGACGCGAACTTTGGGCTTCTCCTTCTCATCCCACAGCAGACGGTCGAATACTAGGGGATCTCAAAGTGGGTGATATCCTGGATGGTGCTCAAGTGACTTTGATTGAACGGATCCCGTATGAGGGCATTGCAACGTATGATCTTTTACCAGCAGGAGGCACTGGCTCTTATTGGGCAAATGAAATCCTGATCGGCAGTACTCTCGTCGATAAATGAAGCACTAGTCAGGAAGATTTAATATTTAGGCTTCCACCAGAAAATAGAGACCCTGTTAAGGGTCTTATTATTAGCGACGCTATAATCCCTCCTATATAAGACGATCGTGAATCGACCATTCATTCGGCTAATAACTTTCCTCGTTTTGTTTACTTCCGGCTGCGGTCCCAAAACTCAACCTGCTCCAGGCGATATTCGGAGGCAGTATAATGCTTCTGCCGTTTCAGTCTCAATAAAGAGGAGAAATCTATATGGAGTCTTTCAACATCAATGATGCGGTTCGTTTCAAGCTGGCGACTCAACAGGAGGACACAGGTGCAAAGATCCAGATATTCTTTGGGGTTTTCTTCGGCGTGATCCTGCGCTGGATCGTAGTGGATATCATAAAAAATCAACTCCCTCAAAATATTCCTGTGGTCATTGCCCGTATCGTGGTTGCCTTGGTCGCGACCATCTTTGTTTTTTCGGGCTACTGGCAAAAAGTAAAAGACCAACCTGCGGGCATGCGCTTCCTGAACGCGCTGGTGTATGGAATTTCCATTGATGCTCTTGTTGGTCCGTGGACATATTAAGAGGAGAATGATATGGACTCGTTCAGTTTCAATGATGCATTTCGCTTCAGGCTGGCAACCCAACAAGAAGAAACTGGTGCCAAGGTACAAGTGTTTGTCGGCGTTTTCCTGGGAGTCGTCTTGCGTTGGATCTATAGCATCGCTGTCGATGTGATCAAAAATGGTTCCCCCTGGTGCTTCGGGTCCTTAACGAATATATTGATCCGGCTTGCGGTTGCGCTGGGCATAACGTTCTTTGTCTTCTCAGGGTATTGGCAGAAAGTGAAAGACCAGCCTGCCAGCATGAGGTTTTGGAACGCAGTGGCTTATGGCATTTCTATTGACGTGATTGTAAGTACCTGGCTACCATCTGGTCCTTGTTGAGAAAAAGAAATTTGAGAAATAAAAGCAAAAGAGAGAAGGTCTAAACCTTCTCTCTTTTATGTTTTGTATTTATTCGCTCTTCTCACTGCTTTTCGTTTTCGTACTCTTTGATTCGTTTGATTCGCTCGGTTTACTTTCTTCCTTCTTCTCTGATTTGCCATCTTGTGGCTTATCTGCAGAAGATGAATTATTCCCTGAAGCTGATTTATCCGCAGATGCGGACTTGTTATCGGTTGAATAAAATCCAGAACCCTTAAAAATGACTTTGGTGGGAGTAATTACTTTCCTCAATGTTTTTTTGCGGCACTCAGGGCAGATTTTCAACGGAGCGTCATCAAAAAATTGATGACGCTCGAACTGAACGCCGCATGATCCGCAGCGATATGTATAAACGGGCATTTATTTCTCCTTGCATTCGAATGGCGTGCCGGATTATAGCTCCCCTAACAATCGAAGGCAAGGGATGCTCCATATGAAGTGCGTTAACGAATGCTGCTATCGTAACTTATGAGGCTCAATATACAATGCAGAATTGGTTCTATTTGGTTGGCGCACGCGGATTCTTGAATTGTCCGTCTTCAGCCGTCTCGAATCGCTCGATCATCTGACCATTCAGGCTGTTGACCGCTACAGGGGCTTAAGGCAGGTGGACGAGGCATCCTTCTACCTGCTGGCTGGTAGAACAGACTGTCACCGTCTTTGCCTGGCCATCGTTTCCACTTTCGGCGGAGTTAGGATTGATGGAACAGGTTGAAAGAATCAAAATCATTACACCGATCAAAAATAGAATTTTTGTATCCATGGCTCTCTCCTTCTTTCTATACTAAAAACTTTCCGAGAGCCAAAAATGTTCCCGAAATTTATGGCACTAGCGTAAGTGCTGGCAAATTGGTTAAATCTCCACGCCAGGGTAGAAGAAGCGCAAAGGCTTCCAAACTTTGATTTGCATTGATGGTCATTCTATAGAGATAAAATAGATTCTTATTGCCTTGCAGTGCATCATTGCCCAAACCCATCGCTGCGATATAACCAGCAAAATGAGCATAATGGACTGAATCACTGTTGTAAGCTCCAAAGGGATATGCAAAAGTCAAAATCGGTACATCAAGTAGCGCCCGAAGCTTCATTCGGGAATCGACGATTTCATCCTTCTGACGATCGGAGCGAACTGTCAGATTGGCGTGGCTGATGCTATGGCTGCCGATCTCCCAGCCTGCAGAGTACAGGGCTCGAATCTGGTCAACGTCCATGTAACCACCTATGCCTATGTAGTTGTAAACTATATAAGCGGTTCCCGTGAAACCATATTTTTGCATGATAGGCAGCGCGTTTGTATATGTACCCTCGCCTCCATCGTCAAATGTCAGGATGATTGGTTTGGGAGGTAGTTCTGCACCTTGTTGGATTGCTCTGACAAGCAACTCCACTGAAATAGTCTGGTAGCCCCATTCATGCAGAAGGTATATTTGTCGTTCAAAGTCAAACGGCGAAATGTAATAAGGACTCTCATTTTGAGGAATGCCGATGTGATGGTAGAGAAGAATGGGCACGATCACTTCACCAGGACCCTGCATGACCCATTGCGGTTCAAGAGTGAGCGTCGGCGTAAATGTATCGGTCGGGACCAGTGTCGGTGAAGGGGATGCAGTAGCCGTTTCAGTAGGGAAAGATGTTGCGGAAGCGGGGGCCGGCTGAAATGGAGTGGGAGGCAGACTCCCTGTCCATGTTGGTTCGATTACGGGGGTTGGTGCTGGTCTGGCGAGAAATGTTAATCCCCCACATCCGATAGATAAAAGAGTCAGGAACGATATGGAAACAAAAGCTTTTCTCAAGCCTATAAAGGATGATTGAGATCCCAGAGGATTCGCAATCCATCAAGTGTAAGCCAGGGCGCGATGATTTGAATAACATCCGTTTCCTGTGCAATGATGGGGGCAAGCCCGCCTGTTGCAATCACTTTCATCTCCAGTCCCAGCTCTTTGCGGAATCGCTCAACCATCCCTTCCACCATGCTGACATATCCAAATAACAACCCGGCCTGCATTGCATGCACCGTGTTTCTCCCGATAACTGATGGTGGCCTTTGCAAGTCAATGCGCGGGAGTTTGGCAGCGTGAGTGAAAAGCGCTTCAGTTGCAAGGTTGATGCCGGCAGTGATCGCACCGCCCAGGTATTCACCATCTTTTGTGACGGCGTTAAAAGTTGTGGCTGTCCCAAAGTCAATCACGCAGGCAGGACCTCCATAGAGGTACATCACAGCCACAGCATCGGCGATGCGGTCTGCTCCTACTGCTTTTGGATCTTCATATCGAACTTTCACACCTGTCTTGATTCCCACATCTACAATGAAGGGATCACATTCCAGATATTCTCGGCAAGCTTGAACAACGCGGCTAGTGAGTTGAGGAACAACCGATGCAAGGCAAATTCCGGTTATATCCTTAAGAGTGTGTTCGGCATTTTGTAAAAGCCCCTGAAACTGCAAACCGTATTCATCTGGCATGCGATTGTGATCGGTGGCAAGTCTCCAATGCGAACCAAGGATGTTGCCGTTATAGAGTCCCAGCGTAAGGTTCGTATTACCGACATCTATTGCAAGAAGCATAAGGAGTCCTTAAATAACAAAGATGAACGATTTGTGGATTTTACCACTCGTTCATCTTTTCTCGTGACAGGATTTATTAAGGTGAAAGTTTCTTTTTAATTATCGAACCGCCTCGATGATCTCTGCAACCATGTCAAACTTATGAAACTGTGGCATGATATAGACGCCCCCTGCCCAGGCTTTGAGCTGGTCAATCAATTCGACCGCGACCTCCACTCCAACCTTGATGCCGTCATCTCCCGCGTCTTCGATTCGTTTCCGCGTCTCGTCAGGGATAAAGATGCCGGGAACTTCATTGTGCAGGAAGTTTGCATGCCTCACATTGACCAAGGGCAAAATGCCGACCAGAATAGGCTTTTCGAGTTTTCCATGTTTCGCTTCATAGGCTTCCAGGAGTTTTGGTCCATCATCGCTGCGATATACAGGTTGCGTTAGGAAAAAATCGGCTCCTGCTTTGATCTTGCGATGCAGGTTTTTGATCTCCGCGTCCATATCCTGCGGGCAAAGGTTCAATGCAGCACCAACAAAGAAGTTTGTTGGCTGACCGATCGATGTGCCTGAATGATCGATCCCTTCATTAAAACCCTGCTTGATGAGTTTGATCAAACCGGATGGAACAAGGTCATAGTTATCCATCGCTTCCGGGTAGTCGCCAACAGATGTGGGATCGCCCATCACGACAAATACATTGCGAATTCCAAGTGCATGAGCAGCAAGCAAGTCACCTTGCACGCGTAAGAGATTGCGTCCACGCGTTGGGAAATGCAGAGTCGTTTCGACGCCGATCTTGCGCTGCACTACATCACATACCGCCCAGGCAGACATCCTCATTCGCGCCATCGGGGAATCAGCAACGTTGATGACATCCGCGCCGGCATCACACAGGAGAGATGCGCCCGCCAGGAGCTTATGAGTCGAGAGTCCACGCGGTGGATCCATTTCCACAGAGATTGCGAATCTACGCGCTGTCAGTTTTTGTGCGAATTGGGTTGGAGGCGCCGCATCTGAAACTTCTGACATCTCTGATACCTCAGAAGTATGAATAAGAATCGAAGAATGTGTCGTAGAGTCCAATGCCTTTCGCATCGTAGCGATGTGTTGGGGTGTTGTACCGCAGCAACCACCGACCATACTCGCGCCTGCTTCACGGAAGGACACAGCATACTCACCAAAGTAATCCTCATCTGCGGGGTACATGATCCGCCCGCCCACTTGTTCAGGCCAACCTGCGTTGGGCTTCACCCAAAACCTCCCATCGGGCACAGCGTGTTTCATCTGCTTCAGGATTCGTAATAGTTGTGCGGGTCCACCTGAACAGTTAACGCCGATGACATCCACACCTGAATCCCGAAGAGTACGCGCGACCTTCACGGGGTCATCACCGAGCAGTGTTCGATCATCGCGCGTAAATGTGACAGAAGCAACAACAGGCAAATCACATACCTGCCGAGCGGCTTTGATCGCTTCGCGGATCTCGTAAAGATCACTGAATGTTTCGATGACAATCAAATCCGCGCCTCCTTCGGAGAGCGCGCCGATCTGCTCAGCAAAGGCCGCACGTGCCTGATCAGGTTGAACGCGTCCAAATGGGGCAATGCGAACACCAAGTGGACC
>DAINRK010000263.1:0-6563 GCA_036741855.1 Anaerolineales bacterium | reverse complement strand
GTGAGAGGCGCTCCGTCAATACCGCCGTTTTGTGTTCCCTGTACGCCCATCGCGCGCTGTAGACAAACGCATCGGGCCTCCAAATACAGCATCGACTTACGCTCATGAAATCCCATCAGCAATTCTGCGCTGGACCCCGAAGTGCAGCGTGCCTTGAGTCCCCGCGACGCGTAGACGGCTGTCAGGAAGGCTTTGGACCAGGGTGTATCGTCGCCGTCGAGAAACGAGGCTTCCGTGCCATATACTGACATGGTCTCGGTATATGATGTGAACCCAGCTAGCGCGATTCGCAACTCTTCAGCCTCTTCCAGCGAGCACTGTATCAGAACACCGTCACGCACCACTGCCGCCCCGACCGCGCAGGCGATGGCATTTGTCCGTCCATTACTTGCGACCCGCACCGTAGTCTCAATTTCATCAAATCCGTAAAGAGCGGCAGTGGCCGCATCCGCGGCCATTTGCACGGGATCATCCTTGGCATTGGTGACGTGCGCCTGATTGCTGGGTTGACGGCGGCATCGCAGTTTGCTATTTGCAAACGCGAGTTCGAGTGTGCTGAGATGTCCCAGCACCTCGGCCAGCTTTGCCGGTGTCATGCCCGCCGAAAGTTTCACGAGCCTCTCGCGTGGCACATCCACATCGACCAGCATCTGCGCAAACTCACGACTGTCGAGCGCCATAGCCGCCTCAACCATAGTCAGGTCGAAGTAGTGGCGCGCAATGAATTCATCGATCATGTCGAATTCAGAAGCCGGGACACTGTCCATCTCGATAATGCGGCCATTCTTGATCACAAGTGACGGCTTGGGATCATGCGGGCTCGCGGACGCGCAGAAACCGTTTTCCGGATCTTCCATGGCGAAGCGATCCAGGCTGAGATGCCGCTCATCCCAAAGGTCGTAGCGCGCCCATTGATTTTGTGAATTAGCCATATAGTCACCTCCGCAAATCTATGCAGTTGAATGACACATTATTTGTTATGCATAGCAGAAATGAGCTTCATTGATGTGTAGGATATTCGATAAGAGGCGGCTCATTTCCCAAAACGACAAAGGCACTCTCGCCCGCCGGAAATTTAACGTGAAACGAATGCTCATTCTCAACCCGAACTGCAAATCCATCAAATTCACGTGCAGGATCAAAAGGCGCTGGCCTAAGTAGACTTACCGCGGCCAATGCACGCGGCGCCGCGCTTGGTTGCGCCACGAACATGAGCGGTTGTTCTGAATATGGATAGGCGAGATTAAGATTCGGATCATCTAAAAATGGAGCGCTCTCACATTGCCCGTCATATCCCAGCAAGCGGCGTATACCGATTGCGCGTCCTTCCGCTTCTGCATATTCCCATCCTAGGAGAGGATCAGAGCTTCGCTTGACCTGCGTTAAACTCGAATAGCCTAAGGTGCCAGGAGCTTCAAAGGCGCGCACAGCCAGCGTTGGCCAGATATACGCGAGACGCACTTGTAGATCATTCCACAGCAAGACGATTACATGCAGGTTTTGCAATTGCCCCTGAATTTCCTCATCAAAGGTGCACCACATGATGTGCGGAGCGGCTCCCCCTGCCCGCGTCACATCACGATGCCCAAACGTCAGACCATCGTGGGTCAGTGCAATCATCGAATCGGGCACGTACGAATTAGCGACCCGAGCCACATTGAAGGGAAAGTGGCTGGAGTAAGCGAACTTACCATATTTGGGAGTGTAGTCGGGCCTGGGCACGTCCGCCGCATGCCCACTGCGACTATTTAGCAGAATCACCTGTCCTGTGGCGCGACGGCCCGAAAGGGCAAAGCCAGGCATGGAGAAAGCCAGATCAAAATCCTCGCGCTCGACAGGGAGTGGAGCTTCTCGTTCGGTCCAGAAAGGATCATCGGCGTCAAAGGTCAGAGCGAATAGCGCGTGACAGGCTGATAAAGGCGATCCGGGCGCCATATAGGACTCGCCCGCCTGCGGGAAATCACCGTGAAATCCCTGCCGGGCAAAATGTCTCACTGGATCAATAAAGTCATGGTCGACAAAATAGCGCAGACAACCAGTGGCAATACGCCGATACAATCCGGGTTGAGGTGAGGTTATCTTCAGCAGGTGCCCGATCTGAAAAATAACTGTGGCAGCGAAGCGACCGGTAAGCGAACGTCCCCAGGCCACGTAAGATCCATTCGCACCGAAGAAATATGGAAAGCTATCCAGGAACAAACGGGCGCGTTCCAGAACCAACTGACGATGATCTGGACGCCGGTCACCGTCGATCCAGGCCCACATCAAATAATGACAGCCAAACATCCAGGCATTGTAGAGATCAAATTCGTTTCCGGCTCCATCAGCATACCAGCCATCGCCGCGATAAAAGCCAGCCATCTGCTCCAGCCGCGCGTCGAGATCCGCTTCCGAGAACGGATAGCCCAACCGGCGACGGACAGCGAGTGAGAGCGCGGGAAAAAAAATCCAGTTATCGGGCCAGGTCTCTTTGCTATCGACTTGTGCCAGCCAGACAATCACTTGTGTGCGCTCGGACTTTGTCATCTTGTCAAACACGCGCTCATGACTCAGCCATACTGCCATAGCGATGTTCGAGTTTTCGACGATGCGCTGATCCATATCTTCGATGTCGCCCCAATAAGTGTCCGGCGATTCTGGATTAGTGCCATCTAACAATCCTTGCTTAAGTAAGTCAGCAAGATTTAATTCATGTTCCTTAAAATGAATCATTTCCGGATTAGCTGGATTGCGCAGCCAAGCTCCCCATGCGACTGCGATTCTTGCAAACGCCTCGAGCCCATCCACTGAATCCGGCCGGTCACAGCGATCATCCGGAAACAACGCCCGCGCCGGCGAACCCTGGCGCTCAGCAGCGAGTGTAAATCCGTATGTGAGTCGGGCCAAGACCGCTTCCCAATGCGCCCGCGTCCATCCCGTGTAAGGGGAACGAGCGTAATCAAAGGCCGGCAGCCAATTACTCATTGTTGAAGGAATTGACGGTAATGCGTTTCGCCGGGCACGCCGAGTTGTGAGATCACCCCATCACGTTCATAACGCTGTTTGCAACGCTCCAACGCTTGCGGATCAACTGCGACGCCCAATCCGGGTTCATCGGGAATTGGGACGGCATTGGCATGGGGCTGAATCAGTTCAGCGACCACATCGTCAGCATACCAGCGGAAGAGGGATTGTCCGGGTTGAGAAAGATAAGGAATCGCAGCAGCCAGTTGCATATACGCGGCCGTACCCACAGCTGTTTCTCCACTGTAAAACCAGAAGCCAACGCCCATTAGCTCGCAAGCAGAAATAAATTTCATTGTCTCGCGCAGACCACCAAGAGTCATCACGTTCAACACAAATGTATCGGGCACGCCCAACTCCACAGCCAAGCGCAAATCTGGCAAGTGGCTGGAAAACGGGATAGCACTGTGCTGGCGGAGTTTGGCCATATCTTGAAACGTAGGAGCCGGGTCTTCGATGTTGGCAATGTCAAACTGCTGGAGCATCGCCAGCGCCTTGCGTGCTGTGTTGAGCGGCCAGGAATTGTTCGCATCCAGGCGTAGGGTGGCATCTGGGCCGATAGCCGCACGCACTTCCTTCACCATATCGATTTCAGTATTTAAATCTAGCACACCGACTTTCCCCTCAAAAATCATCGAGCCGTGTGTCTCGCGCATCCTGGCACAGTAACGCGCAACTTCAAGCGGTGTCGATACGTCCGGGACAGTTTTGCTCGGGATCAGCAGGGCGAAATATTCAGAGAACCTGATTTCATGTCGCACCGGGCCACCAAGCAAAGAATAAACTGGCAGATTCAATGCCTTCCCTTTGATATCCCACAATGCCAATTCGAGTCCGCCAAATGCTTTGACCAACCCCGAATCATGTGTGTTCAGAAGAGTACGAATTTCCGGGAGGCAACGCCGGCAACAGTCGTCAATATTGGATGGATCAACACCGATCAGGCGCGGCATAAACTCGTGCACCACGATATCGGCCTGCTCTACTGTAGGGACTTCGCCCCAGCCGATGATTCCTTCATCGGTCTGAACTTCGACAATGCCCTTGGTCGCACCAAGATACACACCCGATGCCCAACGGTAACCGGTGATGAGGGGAAGATTAACTTTGTGAACCTGGATGTCCGTAATTTGCATCGGAGGAAGACGATTGCTATACTGGCCGCATACGGTTGAGAACTTCCATCATTAGCTCAACGTCATCACCCATTAGCGCGTCCGCGCCAAGGTCTATGCTATAGACCAGGCTGGGTTCATCCGTAGTTGACCATGACCAGACAGCGATCTCGTTTTCATGCAGCATGCGGACGACATCAGCATTCAGGACCGTGTATTGGTGCTGAAGCACTGGCGCGGAAAATGATTTTGCTTGCTTCAGAGCCGCGGGCGGGTCAGGTGGCGCGTCATCAGGCAGGCGTTCGGGAGCGATCAGGAGTTCCGAACACTTCGACTGTGCCAGGTGTAAAGCATCATGATCATACGAACTCAAAAAAGCTGTATCCAGCATGTTGTTTTTTACAAACAATTCCACCAGCCCAAGGGCAATGTGGTTTGATTCGTCTTTGTCTGCACCTTTCACTTCAATACAGGACAAACTACCTGCTTCCTTGAAGAGCAACAAAGTTTCTTCGGTGGATGGGACTTTTACCCCAGCAAACTCGGGTTTGAACTTACCGCCCGCATCGAGCCCTTGAATTTCTGCCCAGGTCGCCCCACTGACTCGTCCGGTTCCGTTGGTTGTCCGGTTGAGCGTCGAGTCGTGCATCATCACTAGTTTTCCATCGCGTGTAAGGTTGACATCACACTCGATCATCTCTACACCCAATTCAATGGCTTTGCGATACGCCTCCAATGTGTTCTCGGGGTAGGCAATCGAATGCCCGCGATGAGCGACCGACATGGGACGATACTCCCGAAGCCAGGGATTTGTTGACATGACTGTATTTCCTTTCAGAGGGGAAGTTAGGACTTGAGTGCTCCCTTGAGTGAGAGCTCGTCGGCAAAGTGACAGGCAGCGAAGTGGCCCGGGCGGTATTCTTTCCATTCAGGCGTGTCGGTCTTGCACACCGCCTGGGCATATGGGCAGCGTGGATGAAAGTGACAGCCCGTGGGCGGGTTGGCTGGACTAGGGATTTCGCCTTCGAGAATGACAGGCTTCATTACCTCGTCTGGATCCAGCGCGGGGATGGCGGACATGAGCGCCTCGGTGTAAGGGTGAAGCGGCTGATAGAACAAAGCCGCGGTAGGCGCCACTTCCACCAATCGCCCTAAATACATCACCGCCACCCGGTCACTCACGTGTTCAACCACACTGAGATCATGTGCGACGAACAAATAGGTGAGACCAAGTTCCTTCTGCATATCCATCAACAGATTGAGAATTTGGGCCTGGATGGAGACATCCAACGCCGAGACGGGTTCGTCACAGACTACAAACTGTGGCTGAACTACCAGCGCGCGTGCGATACCGATGCGTTGGCGCTGGCCACCACTGAAGGCATGTGGATAACGGCGGAGATGTTCCAGACTTAGCTGGCAGCGGCGGGCAGTTTCACGGACACGTTCATCCACCTCATCGCCCTGTGCAACGCCCCCAGCCACCAAAGGTTCGGCGATGATATCGCGCACTGTCATTCGTGGGTTCAGTGAGGAGTAGGGGTCCTGAAAGATCATCTGGGCGTGCCGCCGAAACGCGCGTAGTTCGGCTGAATCCAATTTGACAATATCTGTTGCAGGACCGTCGTGAAGATGAAAAATGATCTCGCCGTCAGTGGGATTGAAAGCGCGCAGGATCGTCCGGCCGGCCGTCGTCTTGCCAGAGCCGCTCTCTCCTACCAGTCCCAAAGTTTCGCCCTGGAGGATGTGCAAGTTGATGCCATCCACAGCCCGTACCGTGCCTGCGCCTCGGCCCAGGAAACCATGCCGGAGCGGGAAATATTTTTTGAGGTTTTTCACCTCGAGCAATACACGGCGTTCTTCAGGCATTCGATCTCTCCGGTTCGTACAAGAGGCAGCGCACGGAATGTTGATCGTCCAACTGGGTGATTGCCGGCATATGAACTTCGCACCGGCCGGGCATCATGCGGCTGCAGCGCGGATGGAATGGGCACCCGCTGGGTCGCTCAAAGGGACTGGGGATCGATCCTTCGATCGCGACCAGGCGTTGTCCTGCTGTCTTGCCAAGACGCGGCACTGCCCGCAGAAGATCTACAGTGTAAGGGTGCTTGGGGTCGCGAAGGATCTCTCGTACCGGTCCATACTCCACCACTTGTCCGAGGTACATGATCGCGACCGTGTCAGCGATCTGCGCAATCACACCCAGATTGTGAGTGATAAACATGACAGCCATGCCCAGGCGTTTTTGCAACCCGCGCATCAGTTCCAGGATTTGAGCCTGGATCGTCACGTCCAGGGCGGTCGTAGGTTCGTCTGCAATCAACAAATCGGGAACACATGCCAGAGCCATTGCGATCATCCCGCGTTGCGCCTGCCCGCCTGAACGTTCGCGAGGATAAGCATCTGCGCGCCGCTTCGGCTCAGGGATACCCACTATTTTCAACA
>DAINRK010000262.1:0-6576 GCA_036741855.1 Anaerolineales bacterium | reverse complement strand
CGATCACTCCCGGTGGTCCTAGCCCTACACCCACCGCAACGATCCCACCGACTCCGTTCCCAACACTTGCGCCCGTTGTCCGCATCGAAGCGGGTGACAAAGCATTATTTCAGGGCGAATACGAGTTGGCGCGTGAACACTATCTTACCGCGTTCAACGACTCGACTGAGCGTGCAGTACAAGCGGCGGCACTCTGGGGACTCGGACGCACCGAACTTGCAGATGCCCACTACCAACCGGCAATCGATTTCCTCACAAGGCTAACGACAGAACACCCTGAGTCAACATATTCGGCGCGTGCTCCCTTTTTGACGGCGCGTGCCTATTATGGCTTGAACCAATTTCAACAATCTGCAGATGCCTACAACGCCTATCTAACAAATATCCCCGGCGTCCTGGATGGATATATACAAGAGTATCGGGGGGACGCGCTCACCGAAGCACAGGATTTTGGAGGCGCTCGAAGCGCCTACGAAGCCGCGCTTGCCGCTCCCCGTCTGGACGATGGCCTGATTCTGCAAATCAAAATTGCCCAATCCCGCGCCTCTTTCGGGGACTACGCAGGAGCATTGGCTCTCTACGATCAGATTTCCGCGGCCTCTACCGATGATTTCGTCAAAGCGCAAATGGATTATCTGGCAGGGAATGCCCACGCCGCGCTCGGTCAAACAGCCGAAGCTCATGCCCGTTATTTACGTGCGGTGGACAATTATCCACTTTCATCTTACTCATATCTTGGGCTGGTTCAACTTGTCGACGCGGAGGTGGCAGTCGATGATCTCGCACGCGGGCTGGTCGATTACTTCGCCGATCAATATGACGTCGCGCTGGCTGCATTAGATCGTTATATTGCGGCAAACCCTGTCAACGACGGTACGGCTCATTATTATCGGGCACTGACTTTGCGCGATTTGCAACGGACTCAGGAAGCCATCGAGGAATATGATTACTTTATCGGGAATTATTCATCGCATCCACGCTGGACGGATGCATGGGAAGATAAGGCATTTTTACAATGGGCGGTCCTGAATGATTACCCCGCAGCCGCGCAGACCTTGCTGGATTTTGTCACTGCATTTCCTGAGTCGCCTGCGAGTGGAAATTTTTTGATGGACGCGGCGCGTATCATCGAACGTGATGGCCGGCTGGAGGAAGCTGCACAGACGTGGGAGCGCGTGGCAAATGAATATTCCACAAATGAACAGGTACCCACTGCACTCTTTCTAGCTGGTATCTCACGTTATCGCCTGGGCGATTACGCCGGCGCGCTCACAGTGTTTCAGCGAAATCTACTCCTCGCCATCGGCCCAGAAGATCGCGCCCGTGCGTATCTTTGGATTGGCAAGTCCCAAAAACAACTGGGGGATAACGCATCGGCGGAATCATCATGGCAGCAAGGACAGGCTATAGATGTGGCCGGATACTACAGCATTCGAGCCCGTGATCTCATCCTCGGACGCCCACCTTTTGAATCACCCCCCTCAACAAACCTGAATCCTGACCTTGCCAAAGAACGCAGAGATGCCGAGGCATGGGTGCGGGTCACATTCAACCTGCCACAGGGAACCGACCTCACAGGCCCTGGCGCACTCGCACAAGATCCAAGATTCATACGCGGCACTGAATTATGGGAACTTGGCATGTATGATGAAGCGCGGTTTGAATTTGAATCGCTTCGAGAGTCTGTCAGCTTGAGCCCTGCGGATAGTTTCCGTCTGGCAAATCATCTGCTTGAGCTTGGTTTGTACCGAACGTCAATTTTTGCTGCACGCGAGGTACTTACACTCGCCGGATTGGAAAGTCAATCTGAATCACTTACTGGCCCATCGTATTTCAATCACGTCCGCTATGGGCTGTATTATCCGGACCTGATTATCCCAGAAGCTCAACTTTATGGACTTGATCCATTGTTCATGTTTAGCGTGATACGACAGGAAAGCCTATTCGAGGGATTTGTCCGCTCTAGTGCGGGTGCACATGGACTTATGCAAGTCGTTCCTCCCACTGGCGCACAGATTGCCGCGGAACTTAACTGGCCGCCTTCTTACGACTCTGAAGACCTTTATCGTCCCAATGTAAGTGTTCGTTTCGGTGCGTACTATTTGGGTAAAAATCGAGACCAGCTTGGTCACAATTTATATGCCGCATTAGCCGCATACAACGGCGGTCCTGGAAATGCCGCTGTCTGGAAGCAACTTGCAGGTGATGACCCGGATCTGTTGCTTGAGGTCATACGGTTTCAGGAAACACGCGACTACATCCGTTTTATTTACGAGATATTCAACACATATCGATCTCTCTATGGCCCCGTGCAATAAATATCTATTCGTTCACATCGCAGTTGAACTGCGATGTGAACGAGGGTAGGCAAAAAAATCCCCGATCCTTTTGATCGGGGCTAATTTTTAAGTATTTTCTTTCTATCCCATATGCGCCACAATGCGCTGATGGGCAGTCTCCACATCCATATCCAGCACGGAGATTAATTTATCACGGCCGGTTTCACCTGCCACAATATCCAGGCGGGATTTTGGTACACCCAGGATTTCCGCAAGGAATTCAAGTAGTGCTGTGTTCGCCTCATCATCCACGGGCTGTGCAGCAATACGCACTTTGATCGTTCCATCGTCCAGCATTTCGACGATTTCATTCCGGCTGGCACGTGGTGTCACGCGTACAGCCAGGGCGGCGCCTTTTTGACCACCATGCAAATTAAATTTTCTATCAACCATGGATCACCTCAAACTGGTTAAAAATGCTACTAAGAGATTGGAAACGACCTGAATCAGAATGATCAAAATCAGTGGGCTGAAATCAAACATTCCAACAAGCGGCACTACACGACGAATAGGTTCAAGCATGGGTTGCACAATATTATCAACCCCACGCCGTATCGGGTGATACGGATCCATGAAAAAAGACAGAATTGCAGAAATGATCACGAGCAAGACAAGTATTTGAGCTACCACATCTATGATTTCGATCAATATACCCATTATGCTTCACGCTCCGAGTCTGACTGGTATTTGCGTTCGCCAACGATTGCCGTTCCTACCCGGACGAGGGTTGCACCCTCCTCCACTGCCACCGGATAATCTGTACTGGTGCCCATCGACAATTCCTGCCAATCCGCTTGAGGAAAATGAGTTGCCAGATGGTCGCGTAACAGCCTCAAGCGTAGGAAAAAGCGACGCGATTCTTCAGGATCAGATCCAAGTGGAGGCATGGTCATCAGCCCTCGTACCCGCAGGTTTGGTAAATCCAATATGGATGCAACATCGGGGGTGCAACGCGCCCCATTGCGATTCATCTGAGGCATCCCAGCCTGATTTACTTGTCTCTCCGCCAACGTTGAACTCCAGCAATACTGGCAATATGTGATTGCTCTCCGCGGCAAACCGATTGAGGCGTTGTGCGAGCTTGAGACTATCGAGGGAGTGTAAAAGTGCAAAGTGATCAACCACGAGACGGGCTTTGCGGCTCTGAACATGACCGATCATGTGCCATTCTACCGCACTTTGCAGTGGCAGAGATTGTATCTTTGTTACACCCTCTTCTGGATAATTCTCGCCAAGAATTTGAACGCCTGCCTCAATGGCGGCTTGTACAATTTCAAAAGGCTGTGATTTTGTAACGACAACGAGTCGAATATCATCAGGATTCCGCCCGCTTCTTCGTGCAGCGCTTGAAATCTGATCATTGACCTGCAAGTACCGTTCACGGATGGATGTAACAAGGTCAGACATAAGATTATTATAATCTTTCCCCATTGGCGTTTCGGCTACGTTTCAGGTCCCTCAGGACACGATCCTCCATGCCGCGCGATTCATGATAAAGAGATCAATGCACCGAAACGACCTGTGCGGCCTTTTTCCGCGCGATGAGAAAACCAATCGTCTGTGTGACAAGCTGTACAAATTTCTGCAGATTCAATCTTGCCGACGCCTGCCTGTTCAAGCAAAAGACGGTTTGCCTTCCACAGATCAAAATGGATTTTTCCATTGTGTGATTTGAGCAGCGATTCGGATTCATCCCCATATTTTTCCATCACTTGAAGGATAACATCCGCACCGATCTGGTAATGATCCGGTCCGATGGATGGACCAATCCCGGCAATGATGTCGGCAGGGTTTGAATCATATTGTTTGCGCATGGCATTTACGGTCGCGGAGGCAACATCGCGCAGCGTGCCTCTCCAGCCCGCATGAGCCAGGCCAATTATTCCCTGGCGCGGATCGTGAAGCAAAATCGGCACACAATCTGCAAAGCGCATGAAAATCGTTACTTCATGCGTATCGGTCAGAATAATATCAGCCTGACGCAACGACTCTCCAGGAGGGCGTGGAGCGCGAGCACAGACTACATCCGCGCTGTGGACTTGCCAGACCTCAAAAGCCGACTCAGGAGCACGGCCTAACGCATAAAACGAGAGCAGACGATTTTCTTTTACACGGTCTAGATCATCGCCCACGGTTCCACCCACATTTAGCGAGCTCCAGGGTTCAGGGCTCACGCCTCCATGACGCGTAAACACGGCATGACGAGTTTGCAGCGTATCAAATTGAAAGTAACGAAGTCCGTTATGCTGAATAAGTGGCATGAAGCTACGTTTCGGTAATCAGGAATTATTTTGTGATATCGCAGCAAACTTCTTGATAAAGAATTGACGAGTCTCAGACATGGATTCTTCAATAAGAGGATAGGAAAACCAGGCTAATGCGATTCCAAAAAGGCCGCCTGTGAGTAGCCGCAAGAATGGAGTGCTCTCGCGATACGGAAGAATAGAAGACAGCCATGACCATTCCATTTGGCTAAACAGTTGAGAGAAACCATCCAAACCAATGGGGATCAATCCAATGATCACAGCGGCAATCCAGTGCAACGGCTTGATGCGGCGTCCAGTTAATGCGTACACCACACCAAAGAGAAATATCCCGGCATAGATTGCCATATCACGTTCGCACAGAGCCATTTTGTAACCAACGGTTTCATTGCCCGTAAATTGGCGCGCGTTCAAGCGAGCGATACTGGTGGGAGAATGTGCATCGGATATGCCTGTTGCCTGCTCGAACGTTTTCACTCCGGGAATACGAGCCTCAGCCAACGGATAATAGGCCTGCTCGCCAAACAAGAAAAATGATCTGAAGCCAAATTGATGACAAAGAGGTTTATAGAGTGTATAGATAATGCTCGCGGGCAGCGGCGCGCCAACTTTCATCAACACTGGTGCAAGGATAGGTAAACCAAAGTAGAGCAGCATGAATACATTTAGAAGAGCAAGATAATGTTTTGAAATCCAGTGGATAAGACGGTCCGCGCCACCCACTGACTGTCCGTGACGGGCGTGATCGTGGTGGTCCACGCGACCCAGTCTATGGAGCTGGCTGCGACGATCGTTCGCAGCACCCAGTGTCATCATTAATTTTTGTTTGTCAAACGGCGACTTCAGGCTGTAAGGTCCAACCTCAATGACAGGTGTGCCATCCGCATAATTTTTTTTCAGGACTGGATCGGAATCCACATCTACTTCCACAAGGCGGTGCGGGAACTGATCTTTCAGCGATTCCAAATTACTTTTGACTTCGCTAATGGATGAGTCATCTTTGCGCGAATAAAGTGTAATTGTAAGCATAATGAGTTGATTATATTACAAGCCGAAGTCGACCCAGAAGAACTGACCCGCTTGTGCGATGCTTGCAAAAATACCAGTAAAAAGCATGAACCCTAGAATAACAAGCACCACACCCATGGCGATTTCGATATAGTGCATTGCCTTTCCGTATTTTCTCAAGGTAATCGAGACCCACCCGATCCCAAGTGCAGCTATTAGAAATGGAATTGCCAATCCGGCAGAATATGCGGTAAGCAAAGATACACCAGTGGATATGGAACCTCCATTTAGAGCCAGTGTAAGAATGGCGCCGAGCACAGGTCCGACGCAAGGCGCCCAACCTGCGGAGAAGAATACCCCCATCAAAGCAGAAGAGAAATAACCCCATTTTCGATCGGGCACTTTCTGCACACGCGTATCATATTCCAAAAGCGGAATACGAAAGACACCGATCATGTGCAAACCAAAGATGATGATGATGATCCCTCCAACTTTTGAAAGGATGAAACGTAGGTCGAAAAGCAATCTCCCAAATGCTGATGAGGCAACGCCTAAAGTCACGAAGACAAAACTGAACCCCAGCACAAATGCTAATCCATGTGTAAATGTGACCAGCCGGTTGCCTCCTGTAGCCTCTCCACCAACTGCCCGCCCACCCAGATATCCGATATACGCAGGGACAAGTGAAAAGACACAGGGTGAAAGAAAAGACGCAAGACCCGCTAAAAACGCGAGTCCAACTGTTACGTTAGCAAAATCCATGCAACTCCTGGTCAAGATGTCGGAAGTTTTTAGGACTTCCGACGTCTCATTGCTTATCTAAAATTTAACCTCGCTGGTAACAACCATCGTCCCGTGATCCGGGAGTGATACGCGCATCTCACTTTGAGCGAGGGAAATATATGGAGTCGTCCAACGAAAGATCCATTTGGCATCCTCAGGTGCAGCATTGATACAACCATGAG
>DAINRK010000261.1:0-6590 GCA_036741855.1 Anaerolineales bacterium | reverse complement strand
GCGAGATGCACATTGCCTGGGGGAATCCATGCCAGAATTCATATCACGCGTATCATTTGGATGCCTAATTGCACGATTATTCTCCGGTTGAAGTAGGCATCTATTGCGAATGTGCTTTAGAGATACCAACATAGGATGGATTCACCATTGCCGGCAATGCCTTGTCTGATTTGTATGTAGTAAAGCGGAATACAAAGAGAAATATCTAAATAATCTTCTCATAAAATGCAGATACAACCGGATCTAATCCAATGGGCAATTCCCATAGTAGTTGGCATCCTTACTTTCTTGGGAGGCAGGTTATTTGAGCAACGCAGGCTCGCTCAACAGAATCGGCTTAAACTCTTAGAACCAATCGAAGAATGGGTGGAAGAGGCAAGTCGTCTTAAAGGCATAGTAGGAGACGATTTGACCTCACTTGGCGAAGGTCTTCCCATTCCACCTATTTACGAACACGAGGACAGAAAGCAAACAGCCAAAAAACTCTATGAGCGTAGACAAAAGGTGTTAGGAATTTTGGAATCTAAAGCTCTGCAAACCTTTGGTACTCGCGGACAATCTAGAAAATTGACCTCCCTCCTGCAACAACTCTATGTATTGATTGAGAGCAGATACATCCCTGCGTATAATTTTTTCTCGGAAGCTCTTGAAAAGCGACATAATCTCAAACCTTATATGATGGAACTCTTTAGCATAACGACAGTTGCAAACTCTATTATCCAAGATATTCATGGTTGCCTGGCACTGCTAAAAACCAGATATACATAATTGTCAAATAAAACATCTTTGAGCTAGACACAAAGGTTTACCTTAGAACGGCATAGGTACTGACTGGCCGTAATGAGCTCAAGGAGGCGAGCAAAATTCACTCCTGTTGCATAATTCCGCGTTACAATCCTTTCAAGACCGCGATCAACTCTTTTTGTAACAAAATCAATTTGAAAAGGAGAAGAATTGTGAATAGTTCCAATGGCTTGGGAATGGGTCTTGGTAATTTATCACGGTTGTCGCACGCGCGCAGCCGCTCGATCAGTCCAGAAAATTTATCTGGAGAGAAAGGTCAAGGTAGCCGTGCGACTGAGGGAACAGGGGCGCGGGCCGCTCGCGAACTTGGCCTTGGATGGAAAATATCCCCATCGATCATCATTCAGGCAGGTGAGACCCGCGTGCTTGCGGATATTGAGGGTCCAGGTGCCATCACCCATATTTGGATGACACCGACTGGTCATTTCCGTCACAGTATCTTGAGATTTTATTGGGACGATAGTGAGACACCCTCGGTAGAGTGCCCTGTCGGTGATTTCTTCGCGAATGGATGGGGTGAATTTGCGCAGGTCAGTTCACTGCCGGTTTGCGTCAACCCGGGCAGCGGTTTTAACTGCTACTGGGAAATGCCCTTCCGCAGACGTTGCCGGGTGACCATCACCAACATCGCCCCGAAAGAAATGGTATTGTACTATTCGATTAGCTATACCCTTACGGATTTGCCGGAAGATATAGCTTACTTCCATGCGCAGTTTCGTCGAGTCAACCCACTCCCGTACAAGCATGTTTACATAATCCTGGATGGTGTGGAGGGCTGGGGACAGTATGTTGGTACGTATATGGCCTGGGGATCGAACAATAACCTGTGGTGGGGTGAAGGAGAAGTGAAGTTCTATCTGGATGACGATGTGCATCCGTCCATTGTTGCTACAGGTACGGAAGATTACTTCTGCGGCTCCTATAACTTTGACCCCAGTCCCAAACACAATGAAGGCTACAGAACCTTTACCACACCATATGCCGGCTTTCCGCAGGTGATCCGCCCAGCTGATGATTACCACACGCAGATGCGCTTCGGATTGTATCGCTGGCACATAACTGACCCAATCCGTTTTGAGAAAAATATCAAGGTCGAAATCCAGGCACTAGGCTGGAGAAGCAATGATCGCTACTTGCCACTTCAAGACGACATGGCTTCGGTAGCCTTTTGGTATCAGACGCTTCCTACCGCTCCGTTTCCATCTCTGCCAGATCCAGATTATTTGGAGATCATATAATCAGCATTTCTAACCTTCCCTCTGTTCAAAACCCAAACCAGCCATGAATTCCTATATGTTCTCGGAATTCTGACTGGTTTATCGAATTTTATGCCCTATGGGGATTCGAATATCATTCCCTGAATGGGGACGCCAGTCGTAAAAACAAAAAACATGCTCGAAAGCATGTCTTTCATAAAGTGCCCCTAAGCGGACCTTCTCCGAACCACCTTCCCTGTTTCCATTTGTCCGGCTCATACTCTTCTCTACTTTCCATAAATACTGGTATCATAATGATAGTAGACCAAATGTTCTGCAACCGTCCAACCAAAGAAAAATTAGAATAATGAGGATGACCGTATGCAAAGCCAGGCAGTTGCTCGTTCCCAATCAAAACGTGAGTTTAGCGTAGCAGATGAGCATATCTATAACCGTTCCGGCCCGGTGCGCTGGATTGTTTCTCACCTTATCCGCTATCCACATTTCCTGGCCAGCTTTCTGCTCGCTGCTACACTGACAAATGTTCTCTTTTCCGCGGTCCCGCGGCTTACCGGCCTGGCTTTTGATGAGGTACTCCAACCGGAACCGAACACAGGGCGCCTACTCACGATTGCTCTGTCAATCCTGGGCCTGGTAATCGTCCGCGGGCTATTGGATATCACAAACTCATGGTCAGTGGAAACGCTCGGCCAGCGTATGGAGCGTGATGCGCGCGAAGAGTTGTATATCAGTTTGTTAGGCAAGAGCCAGACCTTTCACAATCGCCAACGGGTAGGCGACATTATGGCGCGTGCGACCAATGATGTGCGCCAGCTCAATCCCATGATGAACCCGGGTGTTTCACTCATCATCGAATCAAGCATAGGCATTATTGCGCCCCTGGTCTTCATCGCCTTTCTGCGCATAGAGTTGCTCATCGCGCCGGTGCTTTTTGTGATCGCCCACATCTTTGCACTGCGCAGGTACGTCAATCAGCTTAATCCGGTCGCGGGCGAACAGCGCTGGCGCTTTGGGGAGATGAACGCCGGGTTGACCGAAACCATCACAGGCATTGAGGTTGTCAAATCAGCAGTACAGGAAGAACAGGAGCGTCGTAAATTTGTAGGGAACGCCAGTCGGGTGCGCGACCTGTACATCAAGCAGGGTGAAATCGAAGCGCGCTACTTGCCCCTCCTGCTGCTTGGGTTTGCAATCACAGGCGCGTTCGCCCATGGGGTATGGCTGGTCTCACAGGGTGCACTATCCATCGGGGAGCTGGTCGCCTACATGGGCCTGATGGGTGTTTTGCGCTTTCCTGCTTTCATCTCCATCTTTACTTTTTCGCTTGTACAAATGGGCCTGGCTGGCGCCCGGCGCATTCTTGAACTGATGAAGGAAGAAACGGAACTGGATGAGAACAAGGCTGGCCACGCTGCAACCCTCCGAGGGGAGATCATCTTTGACCATGTGACGTTTCGGTTGGACAACGACCCAGATGCCATTCCGGTACTGCGGGACATCTCCTTCCGCGCCGCGCCTGGGGAGACAGTTGCTATTGTCGGGCAGACTGGTTCGGGCAAGACAACGCTGACCAAGCTTGTCAACCGCACTTACGATGTGGATGAAGGGCGTATCCTCATCGATGGCATCGATGTGCGCGACTGGAACCTCGATTCGTTGCGTTCGCAAATCTCCACCATCGAACAGGACATTTTCCTGTTTTCGCGGCCCATCGATGAGAACATTGCCTTTAGCTTGGGCCAGCAGGCCGATCAGGGTGAGATTGAATCTGCGGCCAAAGCAGCCCAGGCGCACGAATTCATCCAAAGTTTCGACAAGCGGTACAAAACGATTGTGGGCGAGCGTGGCGTGACCCTCTCAGGTGGTCAGCGCCAGCGCATCGCCATTGCCCGTGCCCTGCTCACAGACCCGCGCATCCTGATCCTTGACGACTCAACCAGCGCCATCGACAGCGGCACCGAAGACCAGATCCAACGTGCCATCAAGCGGGTTCTTGAAGGTCGCACCACTCTGCTGATTACTCATCGCCTGTCCCAGATCCGCTGGGCAGATAGGATTCTTGTACTCCATCACAACGAGATCATAGATCAGGGAACGCACGAAGAGCTTATGCAGCGCTGTGATCTATATCGGCGGATCTTTGCAAGATATGACTAAAGAATAAGGAGATTGTTATGGGCTTCATTATGGACGGCTTGGACGCGGAGACCTACGACCGCGAGTATAAAGACCGCCAGCTAATAGCAAGAATCATTGGTTACTTCCGGCCACACCTTGCAATCATGGGGAGCATTGCGGGCTTGATCGTGCTGAATTCGGTCATGGATGCTGCATTTCCTTTCCTGATTGCACGCAGTCTCGACCGGTTGCAGGGCGTTTCCGGGCTAAACCAGACAATCTGGCAGCAGACAGCTTGGCTGATCGCCGCCATCTTTCTATCTGGTGTGCTGTCCTGGACCTTCAACTTTTTCCGTCAAAAATATACCGCGCGGACAGTCGGCGGTGTGGTACTGAAGCTGCGTCAAGACGCGTTCGACGCTGTGCTCGAGCGGGATATGTCATTCTATGATGAGTACTCCTCGGGCAAAATCGTCAGCCGGGTGACATCGGATACGCAGGACTTTTCGAACGTAGTGACATTGACTCTGAATCTCATGAGTCAGGTACTGATCGTGCTGATTGTGGTAGGACTGCTGGTCTTTATCAACCTGCGGCTGGCGATGATCACGCTGGCGATCGCGCCGATCGTGATCCTGGTCGCTTTGGCATTCCGCCGCATCGCGCGTTACACAACCACGCAAGCCCGGCGTGTGTTGGCTGAGGTCAATTCTAATGTTCAGGAATCTATCACCGGCATTGGTGTCGCCAAGAATTTTCGCCAGGAACAGCGCATCTACGATGAGTTCAAGCCAGTCAACAGTCAGGCATATCGGCTGAGCCTGCGCCAGGGCCTGACCTTCAGCAGCATTTTCCCTATTTTGGGCACGATCGCCGGGATCGGCACCGCGCTGGTCGTGTACTCAGGCGGCATGAGTGTCATCACGGGCAGAGTGTCCCCGGGCAATCTGTACCTGTTCATTGAGAGCATCAACCTCTTCTGGTTCCCGCTGATCAGCATTGCCTCGTTCTGGAGCCAATTTCAACTCGGCCTGGCGGCCAGTGAGCGAGTCTTCGCGCTCATAGACGCCGACCCGCGCGTTGTTCAACTGGATAACCAGATTGCGCCGCGCTTGCAGGGCCGCATTGAGTTTCGCAATTTGGATTTCCGTTATACGGCAAATGAGAAGGTGCTGGAAGATTTCAGCCTGACCATTCAGGCTGGAGAGACTCTGGCGCTGGTCGGTCACACGGGGGCAGGTAAGTCGAGCCTGGGCAAGCTGGTGGCGCGTTTCTATGAATTCCAGGGCGGCGAGCTGCTTGTTGACGGCCAGGACATCCGTTCCTTCGATCTTGATTCGTACCGGAGCCAACTTGGCATCGTACCTCAGACGCCTTTCTTGTTTGCTGGAACTGTGGCTGATAACATCCGGTACGGAAAGCCAGATGCAACCGATGAAGAGGTGGTTAATGTAGCCTCGCGTGTCGGAGGCGGCGACTGGCTGGAAGCACTGCCGCAGGGGTTGGAAACGCCGGTCGGTGAAGAGGGCAAAGGGATCTCGATGGGTCAGCGTCAGCTCGTGGCCTTAGCGCGCGTTCTGCTTCAGGACCCGGCCGTCCTGATTCTCGATGAGGCGACTGCCAGTGTCGATCCGCTCACCGAGGCTCAGATCCAGGAGGGATTGAACGTGGTCCTTCAAGACAGGACGGCGATTGTGATCGCCCATAGGCTGTCGACGATCCAGTCAGCCGACCGCATCATCGTGCTACGTAAGGGCAAGATCATTGAAGAAGGTAACCACAATGCGCTCATGGCGCGCGGTGGGCATTATGCAGAACTATATGATACCTACTTTCGCCATCAATCTCTGGAATACATCGAGTCATGGCGCAAGGCCTCTCTTGAAATCCAGACACAAAGCCGTGATGTGTGATTGGCAGCAAAGAATGTAAGGAAGCTCACATGCCTGGACGCGTCATGATACTCAATGATGCAATTTCACTCGCGCTCGCACGAAGTTAGCTTGCAATCGCAGCTGAAAAGTAAACATTGTGATTTTTTGCTAAGAAGGGTGGAAACAGAAAGTTGGCGAGCAGATATTCCGCGTCAAAATTGGCATGAATGCAAGAAACGGTCCCTTAGTGATGATTGTACAACTTGTTATTGTTGATTGGCACCAACTCCAGCTTTCCCTTTTGTTCAAAACGCAAACCCACCAGAAACTCCTCTAGGCTCTCGGAATTCTGACTGGTTTTATGAAAATTTGATGCCCCTTCGCGGATCTGTTCCGAACCACCTTCCCTGAAATCCGGGGAAATCGAACCGCGATGAGCAGTGCCCACCTGAACCTTGAAACAATAAAAGTCGCGTCATACGGGATCGACAACGAAAAGCCTCGCGGGCATTGATCCGCGAGGCTTCTACCTTTGCTATTCAAGCTATTAATTGCGCTCATGAGCCAGCCCTAGGTC
>DAINRK010000260.1:0-6593 GCA_036741855.1 Anaerolineales bacterium | reverse complement strand
ATGATAATATTATTATACGAGTTTTTTTATGGCAAAAATCACAAAGGTGTTACATTATGACTAATGTATCAATGGAAGACATCCAGAAGCTTGTAGGCTTGCAGCTGGGCGTTCGTGTCGTTGCTGAGCGGGCGCGGCTTGTGGAGGACCTTGGGGCTGAATCTGCAGATGTGGCAAATCTCGTCGCTGCGGTGGAGGAGAAATATCATATTATTGTCAAGGAATCCGAGATCGCGAAGATCTTCACACCAGCTGATTTATTTGAGTTGGTACAGAGACACCTGTCATTGCAGGGTCCGGTGGTCGAGTAGTGGCGCGTGGGCGCCATATTTCGAGACCACATTGGAGATTAGAGATTGGAGCCTTATACCCTCATAGAAATGCTCGAGATTCGCGCAAGAAAATTGGGGGAGAAAACCGCGTTCACTTTTCAGGAAGAACCTACTTCGTATCAAACCCTGTGGCGTAGTATTAATCAATTCGCTTCGGCGCTGATGGAGCGAGGAATTAATCATGGGGAGCGCGTAGTCATTGCTTTGCCAAATGGAGCGGATTTCTTCTTTGCCTTTTACGGTGCCCAGCGAGCAGGCGGGATCGCCGTGCCTCTCTTCCCAGATTCGGGCGCGGAACGAATTGAGTCCATTGCGAAATCCTGTGAAGCCAGAATTATTGTTTTGCCTGAGGATTCTCCGAAACTCCATATACTCAATTCAAGGAAATTCGCCTGCCTGACTGTCTCCGAAACAGGACAGATCGAAATAAACACTGAATACCCAAAAGTCAAACCTGAGGCTATTGCTTTTCTACAGTACACCTCTGGCAGCACAGGCAACCCGAAGGGCGTGATGCTCACGCATGCGAATCTGCTCACCAACATGCGACAGATGATCGCCGGGATGCAGATCACCCCACAGGATGTTTTTGTGAGTTGGCTGCCTGTTTATCACGATATGGGACTGATCCTGATGACCATGGTCCCGTTTTATCTCGCGGCGGATGTGCATTTACTGCCCGCAGATTTACGAAGTTTGCGTGACTGGTTCAAGACCATCTACGACTCGCGCGGGACCTTTACCGCGGCTCCCGATTTCGCGTATCGTCTCTGCCTCAGGAATGTGGATACTTTGCGTGAGTTTGACATCAGTACCTTGCGCGTCGCGCTCAACGCCGCGGAACCCGTCCGTGCCGCGACGATAACAGGATTCGAATCGGCATTTGGTCTCGGCAATGTAATGGTCGCAGGCTACGGCCTGGCGGAAGCGACAGTTGGCGTCAGCATGTGGACTCCACAGACTCCCGCGCGCGTCGACGCAAATGGATTGGTCTCTGTCGGTCGCCCATTCCCGGAAGTGGAAGTGAAGATTTTAAAGGATGATCCGTCGAGTGAAATTGGCGAGATTCTCATCAAGAGCGCGGCGAACTCAAAAGGATATTTCAACAACAAAGAAGAAACTGCTGCATTGTTCTGGAAGGACGGTTATATTCACAGCGGTGATCTGGGTTATCTCGATGAGGATGGATATTTATTTATCGTCGGGCGCAGGAAGAACATCATTAAACATGCAGGTGAGACGATCGCGCCGCAAGAGATAGAAGAGACTGTTGACGCGATTCCCGGTATCCGATATTCAGCCGTGGTCGGCATTGACCGCGGCCGCGCGGAGGGGGAGCAGGCTTATGTATTTGCTGAAGTGCGGGAGAAGGTGAATATATCAGAATGGGGGTATGAATTGACTCTACAAATCGTGCAGGGGATCCATGATCGTCTGGGATTTCGTCCCGCGCGTGTGTATCTGGTTAAGCCGCATGCAATCCCTAAAACACACAATGGCAAGATACAGCATGTTCAGTTGAAGGCTTTGTATTTGGCTGGAACTTTGCGTGAGCAAGGGATGATAGTTTATCCAGAGTATTAGACCTCTAGCCATAGAGCACACAGAGAACACCGAGTCTTAAAATTCCTTTCTCAAAGTCTCTGTGATCTCTGTGGCAGAGAAGTCTTTGTGGGGCTTCTATTTGCCTAAACAGTACTCACGCGGCGCAGACGATTGACGCGCATACTGAGTGCGCCGCTGGTAACGAGATCGAGATTGCGGGGCGGATGGAGTTGATTAAGATCGTAACGTGGCAAAGTCATCATGTGGGAGCCATGCACAGGAAAGATGCTGCCAATACGGGTGGTCATGGCTGTCTTAAATCCACATTCCGCGGCAATGTGGAACTCGCGTGCTTCCGCTTCACGACGGTTGCCAAAGGGATAAGCAAAATGTTCGATTCGTTTGTCGAGTTTCGCTTCGAGGATACGCCTGGACCTCAGAACTTCACCCCGCACCTCTTCCTCGCTTAAACTGCTGAGCACATAATGATTCACAGTATGTGCACCCACGGTCACGAGCGGATCGGAGGCTAACTGTTTGAGATGCTCCCATGTAAGGGCGACTTCATCGGTTTTGCGCAGAAGATCCATACGATTTGCGAGAAGGACCGTTATTGTCAGCTGATCCCGTTCCAGAACATTCGCAAATTTGAACAATTTTCTTGTCGTTGCATAGGCGTGTGATTTGCCTGCTTTCGTGGCACAATCGAAATCATAAAGCTGTCCGTTGTGTTCATAGGTAAGTCGGTCGCGATCGAGGATCAAATCTTCGAGGAGATACCACCAAATCACAGCCGTTCGTTCCGGGAAACAAGTGCTGACGTTTATTGTGAACGGGATATTGTGTTTCTTGAAAATCGGGTACGCATAAGTTAAGTTATCGACATAACCATCATCGAAAGTGAACAGGACGAAAGGTTTGTCCGCTTTTTTTGCGCCCATTAGGTATTCAAATAAATCGCTCGGTGAATAAACGGTGTAATTGCGACGCGCAAAGTATCGGATAGTCTGTTCGAGTGCCTCCGGCGTGATCTCCAGCGCGGCATGCCCGTGAATGCGCGGACGCGATTCGGTGGGAAGAACGCGATGGAACATCAGGATGACCCCCGCGCCGCCATAGATCGGGCGGATAAGGGGCGCGACGATCTGCATCAACGAGTCTAGTCGTCTCATATGTTCAATATCTGCAATTCGGAATACATCGTATCCATTTCTTCCAGAGAAACCGTCTTCGAGCGAAATAATCTCATCTGCCGCTGAGGAATAGTAATGGAGAAGGGGAGTGAAGCATTGCCAAGAAAATGATCTCCAACCATTAATCCCACGGCGCGCGTACGCAGGCATAGTGCTACCAAAACATGGCGAATGTGTTTGAGGAACGCATCACGCCCACTTAAATAATGCACTTCAAGGACGGGCAAGCGTTTGCGTTTTACTTTTTTGAATGAGAGCAACGAATTTCCATTTCTTGTTTTCAAGAGAACGAATGAATACTTGAAGTCGCGGTGATCTTCAAAGACGCGGCGATCCTGGGCATCAAGTTTGGGAGCAATGTGCTGAGTACTGAATATGAGTTCACAGCCATCACCAAACGCCGGAACCGGTAAGAGAATCTTGAGTGTTTTATCCAGAACCTGGAAATCAAACTTCGTCAGAATGGATCCCACTCGATTGCCCGTGAAATTTGTGACAGTCACATCCTTCATGCGTAGGACTTGAAACAGCAAGGGTAGACCTTCGCTTCGATATTCCTCTTTCACGATCCAGGTACATAAATTGCAAAATTTTTCTTTTCGTCCGTTGATCTCCCGTGTGCTGAACAATGTACCTAGATAGCCAACGGCCTGACCATTCTCTTCAAGGAGAAAACCAATGTGTGACTCATTACTTCCCCAGCGTGGCAAAAATAACTTTTCGAATTCTTCCCTTGATGGGCGGGGCTCCCGGAATCCGCTGAAGAGAGGGTAAACGATATCGAAGTCGTCAGAGGTGGCCTTGCGAATCGTGGGCATGGAATTGAGAGTAGGAACGACTTACCCTAAAGGATGCTTCGCAAAGTCGTTACTACTTTGCCTGCGCCCGCATTTTCTTAAACCGCTCGCTGTGCATCTCTTTATCCACAATGTTAACCTTAACGGGAACTTTGAAGGTGGGCATATGCCCGCGGCAATACTTTTTGATTCGCAATATGGCGGCTTTGGTATCTTCTGGCCCGTGCAGCAGTACATTCGCACAAACGATATTTCCTGTGATTGGATTCTTCTCACCATAGACGGTGACTTCAGAGACATTGTCGATTTGTTGAATCACTGATTCAACTTCAGCAGGATAGACCTTTTCTCCACCCACGTTGATCAATTCCGAACGGCGGCCCAAAATGCGGAAATATTCGCCATCCACTTCGACCTCATCCCCGGTGATAAACCATCCATCTTCCGTGAATGGGCTTGGCGCATTGAGATAGCCCAGCATGACCGATTCCGCCTTGATTTGTAACGTGCCATCCACGACGCGCGTTTCGAATCCTTCGCCTCCGATTTTGACCCATAGCGAATCAGAACCCTTTGACTTCGAGCGAAGTATGCCAACTTCGCTGAGACCGTATGTCTGTTGGAGAGTGATATTTGGAAATAATTCGTGAAATCGCAGAAGCGTACTCTCAGGCATGGGTTCCGTACCATATGTGATCGTCTTAAGACTCGATAGATCATGATGCTTGTAGGCTTCGCTCAACAGAATCATATTGATGAATGTCGGCGAAGTTGGCAGTAATTCGACGCGATATCTCTGGACTGCTTCAAGTACTTTCTCCGGGCTGCGGTCCTGCACGGTAATCATGCAGCCGCCATTCGATAGGGCATACAGCATCGTATTTACGCCACCGATATGGTCATACAGCAGAAATGAAATAGTGCGTTGCCTGTTGCGGCGTATTTTGAATTTTTGGAGGATCCCGGTAAGGTCATGCAATGCAGCTTTGCTTCTGCCTGCTGAGCCGGAAGAGAACAGGACCAGGCCGGGGTGACGACGCGCGCGTAAAATCGAATACAGCTCATGGTTAGCCCGATACGGAAGACGGTCGAAGATCACGGCATCATCTTCAGAAATGGAAATCCTTATTTCGCCCTCAGCGATTTGAATAAATTCCGCCTTCTTTGATTCGATTGATTTGGTAAGCGGGACAAGGATACAGTTATGCTCGATGAGCGCGAGGAACAATGCAACCGCGTTCGGTGAGAAGTCTCCTTCGAGGATCACAATTGAGCCAGGCGCGATGCCATGTTCCGAAAGTTGACTCCTCCAATGACGGACGCGCTCATGCAGCCATTCATACGAGTAGGTTTGATCGCGCCAGATAATTGCGTCGTCTTCTTTATTTTCTTGGAAGACATCAAGGAGGAATTGGATCATGAAACTCCGCCGAGATAGATGACCTGCCCTGTAATGAAATCACTTTCGGCGCGCAGGAAAAAGTCAATGGCGTTGATAATGTCACGCGGCTCGCCCATGCGGGGGATGGATTGGCGAGCCAGCAACTTCTCGATCTTTTCATAAGGCACCCCGCGCAGAAGGTCCGTTTGAATTGGAGTGGGTCCGATCGCATTTACCGTAATGCCATTATTGGCAAGCTCACGGGCAAGGACGCGCGTCAGGCTTTCGACCGCGGCCTTCGATGCGGCGTAGATCGCCTCCCCTTCAAGATAAAAAGGGACGGCTACCGTCGTAAAGTTGACGATACGTCCAAACTTATTTTTTTGCATCAGGCGTGCCGCTTCCTGGCAGAAGAGAAACGTGCCAAGGACGTTTGTTTCGATTACGCGGCGTGCACTGTCCAAAGGGGTGAGCAGCGCGGCATTCATGGAGGCGATTCCCGCGTTATTGATGAGCGCATCCAGTCGCCCTTCCCCCTTGCGAATGGATGTCATCATTGCCCTGACGGCATCCTGATCACTTACATCGAGCACAAAGTGGCGATAGTTGGTGTGCAAGTATTCTGACTCTTGTCTTGAACAGCCAATGACGCGCCAGCCGCGTTCAATATAATTTTCTGCGAGCGCGCGACCGATCCCTTTGCGCGCGCCGGTGATGAGCATGACAGAATCAGGCATTAATTCTCGCTCAACAACAGGTATGCATATTCCGACAGTGCCTGCACCGAGCGGAAGGGACTATGTTCCTGAGACATGGCGCGCTCATCTGCCAGCGTGATCGATTTGTCAAACTTGTCATACAGTTTTTCTTCGACGACGATGATCAAATTCACCAGTCCAAAAGAATCAAGTTTTGAAGATTTCCCCAACAGGCGTGTTTCAGGAGTCAGGTCAAGTTTATGGTCTTCATCGAATTGTTCGTTGAATTCAGCGACGGCGTCAAGCACCGCCGCCAGGACATCGGGTTGCTTCATGCAATCTCCAGAGAATGAAATAACGGGACAATTATAAGCCATTCATGTTTAGGCAATCCGGTACGGCGATGGCTTATAATTTTGGTGGTGTCAGGATGATCCGTGGAATTGGGATTGATATAACTGAAATCAATAAAATTGCGAAAAGTGTCGAAAGCGAGGCTTTTCAGCGAAAAGTCTTTACGCCTGCCGAATTAAAAACATGTTCGGAAATAAAAAACAGGGCTGAATGCCTGGCTGGCAAATTCGCAGCGAAGGAAGCCTTTATGAAAGCCCTCGGCGCTGGGCTTCGACAGAACGTCTGGTTTATAC
>DAINRK010000259.1:1984-6609 GCA_036741855.1 Anaerolineales bacterium | reverse complement strand
CAATATCCGCTTGAGGCGCGTTTGCCGTTTCCATGCGAACGCCACAGTTCCCGATCAGTTGATTGTTCGATTTCAGCGTAATAGCCAATTGAAATTTGATGCGCGGATTTTGCTTCTGATGGTCAAGGAACCAGCCTATGAACTCCTGCACCCGTTCAGGCGTTCCATCTATCGAATCGTTATATCGCAAATACAGCGGGTCAGAATTATATGCGGCGACGTCTTGCCAGTCATTTTTGACAAAATCGCGCAGGATTAATCGTTCGGTTTCAATCTTCATAACGCATCCCGAATATTTCTACCATACCCCGCTTCGACAAGGATTTTCCCATCCCGATAGGCTTCGCGTCCACGCAAGACAACTCGGCTCACCCTCCCTTTGACTTTCCATCCCTCAAACGGAGTCCAGCCGCAGCGTGTGAATTGTTCGGCTGCTGTAATTTTATACTTGGCATCTTCATCCACTTCAATCCATGTTTCGAGTTGTTCGGGGAGATGAAAGATTTTTTTAGGATTGGTATACATTTTTTCGATAATGTCGGGAATTGTGAGTCGGGATTCGGAAACCGCGGTGAGGAAAAGCGGCAAGGCTGTCTCAAGTCCCGGAAAGCCTGGTGGAGGATTCTCCGAGTCTTTCTCTTCCAAGGTGTGAGGGGCATGGTCAGTGGCGAAGCAGTCAATGATATTAAGATTTTCCCAAAGGGCATCCACGTCCTTTTGTGTGGCGAGGCGCGGGCGGACTTCTTTTCTTCCTGACCTCAGACCTGACAGGTCTTGTGTAAGAAACAAATGATGCGGACACACTTCGCAAGTAACTTTAATTCCCTTTTCCTTCGCTGCTTTGATAAGCAGGATTTCTTCTTTTAATGAGATGTGAGCGATGTGGACAGGTCGATTGTAAATTGCAGCGAAAAGAATCGCTGCGGCCATACTCCTGCTTTCAGCGTGGACAACGATTGGATATTCCTTTGGATATTTTTCAAAATGTGGCATCCATAAAGTCATGTCATCGAGGCGGAGTTCGCCGAAGGTCATATCGAGATACATCTTGAGCGCTGCAGCCTTATCAGCCAGAGAGGCAACAATCTCCGCGTTATCAGGTCCCGCGCCGAGGTATTGGGCGTAATCACAGCGTGCCTTTAGTTTTGCAGCATTCAACGCAATATCAAGAGTCTGCGCGTCAAAAATTGGTGGTTTGGTATTGGGCATCGCGAGCACCATGGTGAATCCACCAGCGAGCGCGGCAGATGTGCCTGTGTCCCAGTCTTCCTTGCGAGTCGCGCCGGGTTCACGGAAGTGGACGTGAGGGTCGATCAGACCAGGGAGTTTAAGCATGGGACTTCAGCCCCTCCTTGCGGAGCGCTTCGCAGTGTTCTGAAAGGAGAGGGCAGTCTGGGAAGCATAAAAAAAGAGAGCCAATAATGGCTCTCCTTAATGAACGATAAACAGATTATTTTGTCTAACGGAAACAGTCGCGGGTCTCGAAAGATGCGATTGGACATCCCGGCGTGATTCTATGCACATGAGTGAATCTGTCAAGAGCAATGCGGGTGATATAATCCGCAAAGGAATTTTCCCAGGAGAGACAAGATGGCATATCAGAACGTGAAAATCCCCGAAGATGGCGCGAAGATTTCCACACAAAACGGGAAGTTGAATGTCCCCGACAATCCGATCATCCCGTTTGTCGAAGGCGATGGAACGGGACGCGATATTTGGCGCGCATCGGCGCGTGTTTTCGATGCGGCGGTGGAAAAGGCCTATGGCAACAAGCGCAAGATCCATTGGATGGAAGTGTACGCGGGTGAAAAATCATTCAAGATGTTCCAGAGCTGGCTGCCTGACGAAACAATTGAAGCCTTCAAGGAATTTCTGGTTGGAATCAAGGGACCGCTCACGACTCCGATCGGAGGTGGAATCCGTTCATTGAACGTTGCACTTCGCAAATTGCTTGACCTTTACGTCTGCCTGCGCCCGGTGCGTTATTTCAATGGTGTGCCTTCCCCGGTGAAACATCCTGAAAAAGTGGACATGGTCATTTTCCGCGAAAATACTGAAGATATTTATGCAGGGATTGAATTTGCGAATGGTACCGAAGATAACAAGAAGTTCAAGGAATTATTCAAGGAAGCATTTCCAAAGGAATTTGCGAAGATCCGTTTTCCGGAAACGAGTGGACTTGGGTTCAAGCCAGTCTCAGTCGAGGGGTCAGAGCGATTGATCCGTGCTGCCATTGAATATGCTTTGAAGAACAAACGCAAATCATTGAACTTTGTTCACAAAGGCAACATCATGAAGTTCACTGAAGGCGCGTTCAAGGATTGGGGTTACGCGCTTGCCAAGCGTGAGTTCCGCAATGATGTAGTCACCGAGCGTGAGACGTGGATCCTCGCAAACAAGGAAAAGAATCCTCAGTTAAGCGTAGAAGGCAACGCGAAAAGTATAGACCCTGGTTTTGACATGATGTCCCCCACTCAGCAAAAAGGTATTATGGATGAGGTTGAAGAATCGTTGAATCTTTGGGAAACGCATGGCGACGGCAAATGGAAATCGAAACTTCTGATTAAAGATTCCATTGCAGATGTCACCCTGCAATTCGTATTGATCCGCCCGCAGGATTATGATGTGATCGCCACGATGAATCTCAATGGAGATTATCTCTCCGATGCCTTGGCTGCGCAGGTGGGTGGTATCGGTATCGCGCCTGGAGCGAACATCAACTATGTGACAGGGCATGCCATCTTCGAAGCGACTCACGGCACTGCACCGAAATATGCTGACCTCGATAAAGTGAATCCTGGCTCTGTCATTCTCTCAGGCGAAATGATGCTCCGCTATATGGGTTGGGGCGAAGCCGCGGATTTGATCATCAAAGGCATCGAAGGCGCGATCAATGCGAAGACAGTTACTTATGATTTTGCCCGGAGCATGGACGGCGCGACTGAAGTGAAGTGCTCCGAATTTGGTGATGCGATTATCGAATGGATGGATAAGGCTCTTGAGCCTGTGAAATAGTCACAGGTTTGCTGCTTAAATCAAAAGTCGGGACGAAGCCGCCCCGACTTTTTGATTCTCTACTTTATATAAGTGGTCATTGTGTAACAGTAATCGGCAGTAACATGCCCATTTGATAATGCATTCTGATAAGACAGGAAAACTCCAAATTTTGTCCTGCAGCAGAATCAGGAAACGTATATTCGACGGTTACGCTTGCACCAGGTCCAAGTTGAGACTGAGGCACAGCCAGTAGTGCAGTCTGCAAAGCTGCCTCCAAACTGCCCGCCTCTGAAACCGGTGTACTAATATTGAAATTGTGACCTCGCTGACCTGTATTTGTGATCACAAAAGTATATGGTACACCAACCTGAAAGGTGGTTATTGGAGATTGAATCTTATTGTCTACCAATGTAATATCCACCTGCGTGCCAGTTTCAGATGACGCAGGTGGTTCAGTGGCAGCAGGCTGCGTCGGTGGAACTTCAGTCGCCGGTGCCTCAGTAGGAGTCGGCGTCGGACTGGCACAGGCGGTTGCCAAAAATATGATAACAATAAGCGGCAAGAGTAAGTTGATTCTTTTCATTTTGTTTTCTCCTTAGTTGCGAAATTATATTTGTGTTGATGAGATCAAAATATCGCTCTTACTCAAATCACACAAGACTCTAATCATTCGCTCATACAAGACAAGTGCCAGATTTAATGAGATAATGTGACTATCTAAAAATCACGGAGGCATACATGGGTTTAGATAGGAATATCAACCTTGCTGCGGCTCTGGGTTACAAAGGACAGGGCCCATTTTGGGCTTATATCCTGCATCGTATTGGCGGGAGCGCGTTATTTATTCTCTTCACAGTATACATTTTGTCATTGTTGGGTGTGGAATCCATGCGTGCTCTAATGGGCAACTGGATTTTTCAGATTATCTTTCTTATCTTCGGATTGTTTCATGCCATCAACGGCTTGCGGATCACCATCCTTGATTTGTGGCCGAAATTGATTGAGCACTATCGGACCGCCATCAACATCGAATGGGTGGCGTATATTCTGGTGGCTGGGTTTGCACTGTTCGTGGTACTACGCAACGCCTTCGGAGGTTAGATATGGCGGCCAGAACTCTTCCTCTTAATAAGCGCGGTTTCAATTTTGAAACTTTTATGTGGGCGTTCACTCGCTTCACTGTCATTACAATGTACGGATTAATCATTGTGGGAATTCTTGCCGCGTTGGGACTCAGCGCGCAGACGGGCGCAAATTTCGGCGATATTTTATACTGGGCATTCTTCCCCAACATGGCGGAGAATCCCCTTGGACAGATTTGGATGACCATCCTTGCCAAGCTGATGGTCATCGCATTTGTGCTTTCTGCCTGTGGACATGGAGTCCATGGGGTGCTGGAAATTTTGGATGATTATTTCACGAGCGCGGGTGCCAGGCGTTGGTCGCGTAACTTCATTATCACGTATGCAGCTGTAACAAGTTTGATTGCAATGTATGTCATTTGGACTCGATAACAAACATGTCATTCTGAGGAGCCGTGAAGCGGCGACGAAGATTCTCCGTTTCAAAAGTGATTTCAAATCGAATAAGAGATTCTTCGCTCCTTTCAGTCGCTCAGAATGACATAC
>DAINRK010000259.1:0-1974 GCA_036741855.1 Anaerolineales bacterium | reverse complement strand
ATTGCATTTATCCCCAGGAGTTATTCATGGAAAAAGTTCATCAGTTTGAAGTCGTCGTTGTAGGCGCTGGGGGTGCAGGACTTATGGCAGGTTTGTATGCCTCCCGCGGCGCGAAGACGGCGGTCATCAGCAAGTTGTATCCCACACGCTCACATACGGGCGCGGCGCAGGGAGGCATCTCTGCCGCGTTGGGGAACTATGAGGAAGACCGACCTGAATGGCACATGTATGACACCGTCAAAGGGTCGGATTATCTCGGCGACCAGGATGCGATCGAATTCATGTGCAATGAAGCGATTGAGGCGGTCCTCGAGCTGGAACATATGGGGCTTCCCTTCGACCGGACTCCCGAAGGACGCATCTCACAGCGACCGTTTGGTGGGCATACCAATAACATAACAGGCAAACCTGTACGCCGCGCCGCGCACGCGGCAGATCGTACAGGTCATATGATATTGCAAACGTTGTATCAACAGTGCATCAAGAACCATGTGACCTTCTTCGATGAATTCCAAGTACTCGATTTCATTATGACCGATGGAGCAGCGACAGGCGTTGTCGCTGTTGAACTTGCTACAGGCGAACTACATACTTTCCATTCGAAAGCTGTCATCCTTGCCACAGGTGGGCATGGCCGTATCTTTGAAGTGACATCCAACGCTTATGCTTACACAGGCGATGGCGCGGCGGTTCTTTTTCGCCACGGTATTCCGCTCGAAGACATGGAGTTCTTCCAGTTCCACCCGACAGGTATTTACAAACTCGGTATTCTGATCACAGAGGGCGCGCGCGGCGAAGGCGCGGTGCTCATCAATGGCAAAGGTGAGCGCTTCATGCCGAAGTATGCTCCTACCGTCAAAGACCTGGCTTCGCGCGATGTGGTCAGCCGCGCGATTTATACGGAGATCAAAGAAGGGCGCGGCGTAGATGGAAAGAATTATGTCTATCTGGATATTCGTCCCGAGACGGTACATAAATATGCAGACGAAGATGGACGCACAAACCCTGACGGCTCTCCCTACCGAATTACTGGTGAGACAGTTCTGAAAAAGATTCCTGACATTGTGGATTTCTGCCGCGTCTACCTCGGAGTTGATCCGGTCACCCAGATGATGCCGACTCAACCAACCGCGCATTACACAATGGGTGGCATCCCAACCAATAAATATGGTGAAGTGGTGATCGATGACAAGGGCACGAGTGTCCCTGGTCTGTTTGCAGCGGGTGAATGTGCGTGTGTGTCTGTGCATGGAGCGAATCGATTGGGGACAAACTCATTGCTCGATCTAGTTGTGTTTGGCAAGCATGCAGGTCTCCGTGCAGCGGAGTATGCCAAAGCTGCGGATCTTGCAAAAATGTCTAAGGACGCTGAAGCAGGCGCGAAGTCCACATTTGAGGCGCTGCGGAACGGGTCAGGTAAGGAGAACGCGTTCGACATATCCAACGACATGAAGAATGTCATGTTTTCAGATGTCGGCATTTATAGAACAGGGACTGGAATGGAAGATGCGATGGACAAAATCCTTGAGCTAAAGGAGAGATACAAGCATGTGAAAGTGAGCGACACAGGCAAGATTTTCAACACAGAATTGTTGAACGCCTGGGAACTCGGCAACATGCTCGATGTCGCGGAAGCAGTTACGGTCAGCGCGTTGAACCGAACGGAATCACGTGGCGGTCATGCACGTGAAGACTATCCCGAACGGGATGACTCGAATTGGTTGAGGCACTCTTTGATTGTAAAGAGGAACGGCAAATTGGAAATCAGTTACAAGCCTGTTGTAATCACGAAGTTTCAGCCGAAGGCGAGAGTGTACTAATCAAAGAAACCCTGAAGGTCTCAAAGTCCTTCAGGGTTTGGAGATTGGAGAATTAGAGATTATGGAAGTTACTGTAAAAATATTTCGATATAACCCTGAGAAGGACGAACGCGGTCATTATGAGACTTATAAAGTGGATGCCCACGAAAACGAC
>DAINRK010000258.1:4329-6632 GCA_036741855.1 Anaerolineales bacterium | reverse complement strand
CAATACTCCAATGTAGGTCTAATCAATACAGCCGCCACTCATGCAATTCCTTCACGCTCGATCTTTGGCATCGAGGCGCCACATGATTGGTGCTACTTCTATCAAAAAATCGATCTGGCTCGTCAGCGAATGGATTGGCAGGCCGCGGTGGATTTGGCAGACGAGGCGAGATCACTTGGTCTGTCGCCAAAGGATACATCGGAATGGCTGCCTGCCTTGGAAGCCTATATCCATATAGGTGATACAAAACAAAGCAAGCAAATTGCCCGTTTGATCCGGGTGAACAGAAATATGTATATAGGGCTCTGTGTACAGATGAGGGCCCTACAGAGTCAACCTGCCGATTATGACCGTGACTTGTTGATGAATACGCTCTGTAAGGAGGATTAAGTCCGTAAAAAGGGGGTATTCAATCAGCGTGGTAGAATAATTCTGATGATCCCAGAACATAGAACAACAGTTGATCTGGTAATTCCTGTTTACGAAGAAGCCGGCGTGATTGAGCAAATATACAAACAGATCCGCGGAGTAGTGGATGGACTCCCATATGACTTTCATGTTCTATTAGTAAATGACGGATCACGCGACGGGACAGCTGATTCGCTTCGAGCCATCGCAGATGAAGATCCACGCGTGACTGTTCTCTCCTTCAGCCGCAACTTTGGGCATCAGGCAGCGCTGACAGCTGGACTCGACCATTCAACCGGTGAGATCGTCATCACGTTGGACGGCGATGGGCAACATCCTCCCGAAATGCTTCCTCAAATGATAGACCTCTGTAAGCAGGGCTATGATATTGTTCAGGCTCAGCGGATCGAAGATGGACGGGCAATTTCCTTTAAACAGGCAACCTCCTCCGCCTTTTATAAATTGATCAATGCAATCAGTGGAACGCACATCGAACCGGGCGCGGCAGACTTTCGCGCCTTGAACAGGCAGGCTGTGAATGCGTTGAGGGCTATGCCAGAATATCATCGTTTTCTGCGCGGCATGATCTCATGGATGGGGTATCGAAGTGTGATCCTGCCCTATCATGAGACGCACCGCATGGCAGGCAGGTCGAAATATTCTTTCGGCAAAATGTTCCGCCTTGCGATGGATGCCCTTTTCTCCTTTTCGCTTGTGCCCCTTTATATTGGCATGACGTTGGGAGGCATTTTGCTGTGTCTTGCTGCAGCGCAGATCATTTATGTGCTATCGTTTTGGTTTACAGGTCGTTCGTCAGAACTGGTCGCGGGATGGAGTTCACTCATGTCTGTTACATTGGTGATCGGGGGTATGGTGATGATTCTACTGGGGTTTATCGGGGTATATGTTGGTTATATTTTTCAGGAAGTTAAAAAGCGACCTGTGTATTTGTTGAAAAAGGAGGAAAAATGAGTTCAGCGGAAAAGCCGATCTATCATTTTGTTTTTTTACGTCATGGCGAGTCGGTCGGGAATGTCGAGTCCCGTTGGCAGGGACAATCCGATTATCCACTAACGGAAAGAGGACGTGCACAGGCAAAGGCATTGGCAGAACGATGGTTGGCGGAGAAAGCAAAGTTCGATTTGGCGATTGCCAGCCCGCTCATCCGCGCGAAAGAGACGGCAGAGATCATTGGTTCCGCCTTGGATGTCAAAGTGGAGGCCGACCCACTCTGGATGGAACGAAATATCGGCGAAATCGCGGGTCTTACCGCTGCAGAAGTGCGCCAACTTTCCCGGCCTACGTTCATCACGCCTTATGATCCAATTGGTGGCAGTGGAGAAGGGGACTGGGTTTTATTTCTGCGGGCCGGGCAGGCCTTGCATAGTTTGCTGCGCCGACCTGCAGGTCGCTATCTTGTTGTTTCACATGGCGGTTTGCTTAATCAACTAATGCATGCGATTGTGGGTATTGCCCCTCATGCAGATCCTTCTGGTGTGCGTTTCCGGTTTGATAACACAGCATTTGCGCGTGTATTTTATTTATCGCATCAGCATCGCTGGGCGATTGAAACACTCAATGATCATGTGCATTTGCGATCTCTAAATAAGAACGGAGACCACAAACCCTTAGGATCTTCACAAGAATAATTCAATGATAAATCACCTCAATGGAAAATTGAAAATATTGACATTTGGCGCGGGCGCGATTGGCACATATATCGGCGGTAGCCTTGCGCTTGCGGGGCATCAGGTTGTGTTTTTGGAAAGACCTAAAAATGTAGAGGCACTGCGTGAACGTGGATTGAGGTTGGATCTAACTCTAGATGAAAGACGAAGGACGAAAGATGCTATGGTAATTTCCCCTACCTCTTTCGTGATTGTTTCATCTTTGGA
>DAINRK010000258.1:0-4229 GCA_036741855.1 Anaerolineales bacterium | reverse complement strand
CGAAAGATGCTATGGTAATTTCCCCTACCTCTTTCGTGATTGTTTCATCTTTGGATGAAGCGCTTCGTTATGGACCTTTTGATGTGGCTCTGTTTGCTCTCAAATCTTTCGATACTCAACCCGCGCTGGAAAATATCAAACCATTTGCAGACAAAATGCCACCTATTCTTTGTTTATCAAATGGTATATCGAATGAAGATACAATTGCCAAAGCGCTGGGAAAAGATAAGGTCATCTATGGCACAGTGACAACAGCTGTCGGCAAACGCGGTACAGGCGATATTGTGCTGGAACGTTTGCGTGGTTTGGGAGTTGCAAAGGGACATGTACTATCTGAGAAAATCAATACTGCATTGAATGATGCATATCTCAACTCACGTTTGTTCGATGACGCCGCAAGCATGAAATGGTCGAAATTATTGACGAATCTCATTGCAAATCCCACATCCGCCATTTTGGATATGACCCCTGCTGAGATATTTGCAAACAGGGATTTATATAAACTTGAAATGGAGATGCTGAAAGAATGCCTCGCAGTGATGGAAGTGCAGGGACTCAAAGTTGTTGATTTGCCCGGTACACCAGTCCGCGCGTTGGCCTTTGCAACAAAATTACCTTTGTGGTTATCAAAGCCATTATTGAGTCGCGCGGCAGGCGCTGGGCGCGGTAGCAAGATGCCATCCTTTCACATTGACCTGCATTCGGGACGCGGCAAAAGCGAAGTGGAATATCTGCATGGCGCGGTGGTTTGCGCGGGAGAAAAGTTTGGCGTATCTACCCCTGCGAATAAGGTGTTGATAGAGACATTATTGGCTCTGGTCAATAAACAGATTCCGTTGGATGAGTTCGCAAAAAAGCCAGAGAAACTGTTGGCGAAAGTTCATAATAGTGTCATTGCGAGGGCGTAGCCCGAAGCAATCTCAGAGTACTTGCGAGTAACTAATTTGATACAAAGGAGGAGATTGCCACGTCGCCGCTGCGCAGCTCCTCGCAATGACATGAAAGAAGAAGATGAAAGCAATCCATCTCGTTCCTCCTCGCTCTGAAGTCGAAGTTCAGCTGCCCGATGGGCGCGTGCTATCCGGTCCGCGCGGGGCGAAGGTGGGGGAGTTCCTTGCAGCGGTGGAGCACGACTCACAACTTGTCGCTGCAATCGTCAACGGCGATTTACGGGAACTGACCTATCCAATCGAACTGGAATCACGCGTCGAGCCAGTAACAATTTCCTCACCAGATGGAGCGCGCATCTATCGCCGCTCCCTCACATTTTTGCTTGAGATGGCATTCGCCGATCTGTTCCCCGATGCGACTCTTTTCATTGATCATTCTGTCGCGTCGGGTGGATATTACTGCCAGGTAACGGGACGCAGCCCGTTGTCCGAGGCTGAAATCGCCGCGCTTAAGTCCCATATGCAGGAATTGGTCAAGGCCGATCTCCCGTTCGAGCGGAAGGAAGTCCCATTGCAGGAAGCCATGGACTATTTCCGTTCACGCGGCTATGAAGATAAAGTCAGATTGCTGAAATATCGTCGGAAGAATTACCTCACGCTGTATAGTCTCGACGGGCGCATGGATTATCTTCACGGGTATATGGCCCCATCCACCGGTTGTTTGCGCGTGTTCGATCTTGTGTACACTGAAGGCGGCTTTACATTGCGGTACCCGCGCCGGCACAGGCCCGATGAACTTCTGCCAATGCCTGAGTATCCAAAACTGCTGGGTACATTTCTTGAATACGGCGATTGGCTTGCAAAACTGGGGATCGAAAATGTCGGCGCGTTGAATGAGGCCATCGATGCAGGCCGCGCGGCGGAGATTGTGCTGGTATCCGAAGCGTTCCATGAGCAACGGCTCTCGCAGGTGGCGCGGCAGATCGCGGATCAAATCGATCGCACGCATTTGATCATGGTCGCGGGTCCCTCCGCTGCAGGCAAGACCACGTTTTCGCGTCGCCTTAGTGTGCAGTTGCTCGCGCTGGGTATTTCACCTTTCCCTCTGGAGCTTGATAATTATTTTCTGGACCGGAGCAAAACTCCTCTTGATGAAAACGGCCAGCCAGACTTCGAGACGATCGAGGCGCTAAATTTGCTTTCGCTTGCGGAGCATTTGGAAAAACTGATTCGAGGCGAA
Organism: Anaerolineales bacterium; assembly: GCA_036741855.1. Lineage (GTDB taxonomy): Bacteria > Chloroflexota > Anaerolineae > Anaerolineales > Villigracilaceae > Defluviilinea. The sequence continues at coordinate 2,099 of DAINRK010000258.1, read as the reverse complement.
GAAGTGCGCTTGCCGCGTTACAACTTCCTGACCGGTGTGAGCGAACCGGGCGATTTGATCCAGCTCAGAGACAAGCAGCCGATCATCCTGGAAGGGATTCACGGACTCGACCCGCGACTAATTCCGGCTAATCTTCAAAACAACGTGTTCCGGATCTACATCTCGGCTCTGACTCAGTTGAACCTGGATCGCCACAACCGCGTCTCCACCACAGACACGCGCCTCATCCGCCGCATTGCACGCGATGCCCGCGAACGTGGCTATACGGCAGCGCAAACCATTTCACGCTGGGAGTCAGTGCGCCGCGGTGAGAAGCGTCATATCTTCCCGTTCCAGGAGAATGCAGATGTGATGTTCAACTCTGCGCTGACGTATGAACTTGCCGCGCTCAAGCCTCAGGCTGAACCTTTGTTGAGACAGGTGCAGCATGGCACGCCTGAATACATCGAGGCAAGACGATTGCTGGCATTCCTTGAATGGTTCCTGCCGCTGGATGTAAGCCTGGTACCAGGGACTTCAATTGTGCGTGAGTTTCTTGGGGGTTCAATACTGAAGGATTTCAGGATTTGGAAAAGTAAATAAATTAATTCCTATGCCGTAGTTCAAAATTATCAGAATTGAGCCGGCTCATTAATAATCCTGGTCTTTTTGTATTTTGATAAAAATTCTGTTACCGCGTTTTTGAACAATTACTCGCTTTAAAACTTCCTGCCGGAGATTTGTTGGAATATGCCGTGCCTGCCAGGCATGTTCTTTAGCAACGTTAGCCTCGGCATGAGCTGGGTCAGTCGCTGCAATCGCTTTCAGAGCATAGTAGGCCCCGCCAAAGGCGTGTTGAGGGACATGTGCCGTTGCCACTGCCTGACCTGCGGCACGAGCAGCATGAGAAGCTGCATCATTTTCTTTGGCTGCGCGGGCGGCAGCGTGCGCCGCAAGAGAAGCGCCACGTATCTCAGACATTTTGAACACACCTGTGCGAACCCATGTCCGGCAGGTTTCGATCGCGTTGCGGGGCCGGTCATCATCTGGATACGCCTTCTCAAAAAATGGAAGGACTCGTTCAGCACAATCTGCAGCCCAGGTTGCCATTGATCTCTGATCTTGTTTGTCGTATTTTTTCATACGCTCAGAATTTCATCACGCTATCCAGTCCACGATGAAGGCCGACTAGTTTACTTACTTCTCGAATGGCCAGGAGTGCTCCGCTTACATAGGGTTCCGCGCTTGACCCTGCCTCATGGCGCAAAATCAACTTCTGATCAGTCATCCCGAAAATTGCATCCACGGAAATGACATACCCGGGCAGGCGTATCGAGTGAACCTGTGTCCCTTGCAAGCGAGCGCCACGGCTTTCTTTTGGGCCGTCTACTTCATCCAAAGGAATGTCAAGCTTTGCTTCCTGTACATTGGATAGACGGTTTGCCAGTTCGCGGGCCGTTCCACTGGGCGCATCTTTCTTTTCTGCATGCGCGTAATCAATGATTTCCCAGTGTGGGATATATTTTGCTGCCATCTCCGCAAATTTTTGGAGAAGAACTGCAGTCAGGGCGAAATTTCCCACTGCCAGAACACCACGATTGACTTCCTGAGCGACCTTGTTTATCTCTTCATAATCTTGAACACTTAACCCTGATGTACCGATCACAACGTGCGTGCTGCTCTTTAACGCTGATAAGACATGAGATTTTGCTACATCCGGTTTTGTGTATTCCACGAATACATCGGGATTAGTTTTCAGTGCATCATCCACCGTCCCAAAGATTGGTGTAGTCAATCCTGCTATGCCTATTACTTCACCAAGGGTCTTTCCAGCATGACTTCGGGAAATCGCGGCCACCAACTCCATATCAGCGGCATCAACGATAGCTCGGGCGAGTTCTGAGCCTGCCCATCCGGTCCCACCGGCTACGCATATTTTTAATTTGTTCATACTTCTCTTTCTGTGATGCAATTTGTTTTATTTGAAGGCTATGTCTTTATTCTAACCGTCGTAAGGGCAAAATGAAGTAAACCCCACGCCGATCGTCTCCCCGAACAATTGGATGAATCCCATACCCCAATGACAACTTGAGCTGGTGATTCGCGACATTGTCACCACT
>DAINRK010000257.1:0-6637 GCA_036741855.1 Anaerolineales bacterium | reverse complement strand
GTTTTGGAGCGTGGTAGTCTCGATACGTCCCGCGAAAATCAGGCGGGCCTACTCGACCACCGAGGTTTACCCTTGACAAAAATAACTATACACTGTATATTTACAGTGTATATTTAATTGGAGAGAATTATGGTCAGGCCCATCAAAAAGAAACAAATCCCAAATCTACAGGAAGCCATTAAGGAAACAACCTGGAAACAAATTGCCGAATTCGGCGCCTCTGCCCTTTCCCTACGGGCGATTGCACGTGAGCTAAAGATTACGGCGCCTGCCATCTACAATTACTTCCCTGATCGGGACGCATTGGTGACGGCGCTCATCATTGATGCCTTTACATCCTTTGGTGATTGGCAACTTGAAGCACGCGATTCGGTTCTTGAAAATGATCTTGATGGTCGAATGAAAGCGATCGGACTGGCATACCGCAACTGGGCACATGCCTATCCGCAGCGGTATCAACTGATTTTCGGTACACCCATTCCTGGCTATAAAGGTCCAATTGATAAGATACTCCCTTCATCAGCGCGTTCGTTGAGCGCATTGGTAAGTGTCGTGGAGGCTCTACGCGTGACTGGAAAACTAAGCGTTGATTCCTTCCCCAAGATCAAACCTGCATATAAAGCCAGTTTTGAGATGTGGAAGACTTATGGCGGCGAAGCGGATGTGCTCTCTTTATCTGTAGCCATGATCATCTGGTCACGCGTGCATGGGATCGTTTCGCTTGAAATTGGAGGCAACCTGCCCCCCTTCGGTGCGAAAGGTGATGCTTTGTATTTATATGAACTGGAATCCATTAAACAGCAGTTTATCAAGGAGTAAATCATGAGCAGGATATTCAATGGCCGTTACACGGCAAAAACAGATCAACCGTTTGTCGTATTTCTAATCGGCATGCGCATCAACAAGTGGTGGCGCGTCGATAAATGGCTTCCAGTCTCTTCTGCAATGGGACCCATGTTGAAAACATTGTTCACCCATCCCGAAAAAGGATTCTTACATGCCGAGTTCTACTGGAACTTGAGCGGTCCCGTCATGATTCAATACTGGCGTTCCTTCGAAGACCTGGAGAATTTCGCGCGTAATCCATCCGATCCGCATTTGGGACCGTGGTAGAAGTTCAATCAGGCTGTTGGCACCGACGGAAGCGTTGGCATCTGGCATGAGACGTATACAGTGAATTCAGATCAATTTGAATCGGTCTACGGCAATATGCCGAAATTCGGGCTCGCGGCGGCTTTGGAACATTTCCCTGCAGTTGGGCGCAGAGAAACTGCGCGTCTAAGGCTGGCGTCGAATAAAACGTATGATCTTGCCTTGGAGAAAACGTTGAGCAGGAAAGACACGTCAATGCGTCAGGCAATCGAAAATTATTAAAGTCATTTAGAGGACCTCTATAAAAGCGTTAGAAAGAAGGAAAATGAAATGATCGCGACTTCCCTCATGGCATTTCTGCATCACATCTTTGCATTTACATTGACAGCCTGTTTGGTCTACGAGTTCATTGCGTTCCGTCAGGGGATGACTACCGAAGAAATGCGCCGCATCCAGCGCGCAGATCTGGCCTATGGAATTTCGGCGGGCCTGTTACTGGTCGTTGGTTTGCTGCGTGTCTTCTTCTTTGAAAAAGGCGTGAATTTTTATATTCACAGTCCCTTCTTCTGGGTGAAGATAGTCGCATTCCTCATTGTCGGTCTGATATCCATTGACCCGACGATTCGGTATATCCGTTGGAATAAGTCCCTGAGTGAGAATAAGACGCCTGTGATCGATGATAGAGAATTCAAGAGGACTCGCCTCATTCTGTGGCTGGAAGTCATTGGAATCGTAATCATCCTGCTTGCGGCTCCCCTGATGGCCCGGGGCGTGGGAATGAATTAGGAATAAACTATGACCACGAATCATGTTGTACTGGGTACCGGCGCGATCGGACGCGCGGTGATGGAAGAACTGGTCAAACGCGGCGAATCGGTTCGGATGGTGAATCGTTCGGGCATAATGGATGAGATCCCGGCCGGAGTCGGAATTGTAGCTTCCGATCTCTATGATCAAGCCAAAGTCCAAGAAGTGATGCGGGGTGCGAAGGTGGTCTATCAGGCCGCGCAACCGAACTATAACGAATGGCCCGAGAAATTCCCGCTTCTACAGAAATCCATTGTCGATGGTTTGACAGGGAGTGGCGCCAAGCTGGTGCTTATTGAGAATCTGTACATGTATGGCGAAGTGAATGGCAAGCCAATGACCGAAGATACACCCTACAATGCTGATACGCGAAAAGGTCGCGTCCGTGGAGAGATTTCCAGGGCAGCATTTAACGCTCATAAGGACGGACGCGTGCGTGTTACATCCGCGCGGGGTGGGAACTTCTTTGGACCCTGGGGCACGGACTCCACTATGGGAGCGCGGGCCTTTTATCCGCTTATGCAAGGCAAGCCTGCTCAATTGATCGGGCGCACAGATCTACCTCACTCGCATACATACGTGAAAGATTTCGGCAGGGCACTTGTAATCCTGGGCGAGCGTAACGAAGCCGATGGACAGGCATGGCACGTGCCAAATGATCAGCCTATGATTACTCAGGGTGAATTGGTTCGCATGTTTGCTGAAGAAGCGAGCGTTGAACCGAAAATAAACAGCATGGGCAAACTTATGATGAGGATCGGTGGTTTGTTCATTCCCGAAGCCAAAGAGACGGTCGAGATGATGTACGAGTTTGACCAACCATTTGTTGTGGACTCAAGCAAGTTCGAAAAGACATTTGGGATGAAAGCCACGCCTATGCGCGAAGCAGTCCGCGAGACAGTGGCATGGTATAAGAGTCATCCTGAAAAACTTTAGTTTGAAAACTTTTTTTAGACGTTCCTAAACGCGGAGATTCGTCTCTGTGCAAGTTCCGTTCTCGCATGTATCATTCCCAGCATGCCTCACAAACAAGCTGAACATAGTGACTTGATGCAAAACCGCGCGTCATTGACACGGTTTGCCTGGCTCTCCATTGGCGCGGCAGTTGCCACCATCACCCTCAAAGGCGGAGCATATTACCTTACGGGTTCCGTCGGTCTCTTATCGGATGCATTTGAATCATTTGTCAATCTGGCTGGTGCTGTGATGGCATTGGTCATGCTTATTGTCGCGGCCCGTCCCGCGGATGAAAGCCATGTATATGGACACAGCAAGGCAGAATACTTCGCCAGTATGTTCGAAGGCATGTTGATTCTTGGGGCGGCGGTAGGTATCATCATCACTGCGATCGAACGTCTGTTGGCTCCCCGTCCTTTGGAACAGTTGGGATTGGGTTTGAGCGTATCAGTACTGGCCTCATTGATCAATCTGGGGACAGCGCGTATTTTGATGAATGAAGGCAAAAAGCGCAAGTCGATCACCCTGGAGGCTGACGCTCAACACTTAATGACCGATGTGTGGACCTCAGTGGGCATCCTGGCCGGCCTAATCATAGTTGGGATTACCAACTGGACCATACTTGACCCGATTGTAGGATTGATCGTTGGCGCGAACATCGTCAGAACCGGCTTTCAACTGGCGCTTCGTTCTGCGTCCGGGTTGATGGATGCGGCACTGCCAGCCAGTGCACTGGAAGCAATCCAGGCAGTGATCTCCAGATATAGCGAAAAAGGAGTCACCTTTCACGCGCTTCGGACACGGCAGGCCGCCGCGCGCCAATTCGTCTCGGTACATATGCTCGTCCCCGGTCATTGGACAGTCCATGACGCTCATCACATTGCAGAGGACTTCGAGGCTGATATTCGCGCCGCGCTCGGAGGTGTAGTGACAGTCTTTACACATATGGAGCCTGTAGAAGATGAGCTTTCGATGGAGGATATATTTTTGGATAGGGAGCAATAAAAAAAATTTACTTTCGCAGCTTGAGCGAAATTACAAGGAGCAAGTACATGGCAGCTCAATTTGAAATTCTCGTCAAACACGCGAAGTTGCGCAATTCGCCAGAGTCATTGATTGATATTGGTATTGCTAACGGACAAATCATTTCACTTGAAGAAAATCTGGTTGGCAATTCAGAGTCTGTGATTGACGCGAGAGGGAATTTGGTAACTGAATCCTTCGTCAACCCACACCTGCATCTATGCAAAGTTTACACACTGCAAATGATGGACGAAGAAGCTCTCACCGCATATCAGGGCGAGGGTATGGGGAAGGCGATGAATGCTATTGAGCTCGCGGCGCGCGTCAAAGAGAAATATGACGAAGCGTGGATCATCAAGAACGTCCGTAAGGCGGTGGCACAAGCTGCGATCTATGGCAACACCCATATCCGTGCCTTTGCAGATGTGGACAGCAAGGCTCGACTTGAAGGAGTCAAGGCATTGCTTCGCGCTCGTGAGGAATTCAAAGGAATCGTTGAGATTCAAGTCTGTGCATTCGCACAGGATGGTTGGGTGCGCGAGCCCGGCGCGGACAAATTAATGCGGCAGGCTATGGACTTGGGTGCAGATGTCGCCGGTGGGATTCCCTGGATCGAATATACAGATGTAGACATACAGCAACATGTGAAAGAAATATTTGATCTCGCAGTGGAGTTCAAGAAGGATGTTTCGATGCTGGTCGACGATGCAGGCGACGCGGGTTTGCGTTCTTTGGAAGCGATGGCAGTTGAAGCAATCAATCGCGGCTGGCAGGGACGCGCGCTGGCACATCACGCCCGCGCGATGGCATTGTATCCACAGCCCTACTTTCAAAAAGTCGCTGCTTTGCTCAAACAAGCCAACATGGGGGTTGTGAGCGATCCGCACACAGGCCCGCTGCATGCGCGCGTGAAGGAACTACTGGCAGAAGGCGTGAACGTTTGTCTCGGTCAGGATGATATCTCAGACGCATATTATCCATTTGGACGAAATAATATGCTCGAAGTAGCATTCCTTGCCGCGCACTTACTTTGGATGACGACGAGTCACGAAATGGAAGCGCTGTATGACATGGTCACGGTCAATGCGGCACAGGCAATGAATGTAAAGGATCATCAATTGAAAGTGGGAGCCTATGCAAATCTGGTCATCCTAGACGCGCCGAATGTATTGGAAGCCTTGCGCAACCATAACGCGCCTCAACGTGTTATTAGCAATGGTAAATTGATCGATCGTGCCCACATGGATTCCGTTGCCCGGACCGGGGAATGGGAATAAATAACGCATCATCGCGTCGAGCGGAGGACTTCGTGCTCGTCGAAAGCCGTAGACGAGACGCAGTGTCACTTGAAAACCCGCGCTTCGTCTACAGGACTGAGAAGCACGGTCCCTCCGCTCACTATAGTCCCGATGCTCTTCGGGAGCGCGAATACTTTTAATCTAAAATGCCGTTAAAGATTCTCTTCATCAGTGCAGAAGTGGCACCCTTTGCTAAAGTGGGCGGTCTCGCCGACGTAGCCGGATCGTTGCCTAAAGCATTGCGCGCGCTCGGTCACGATGTGCGCGTGGTCATGCCGGCTTATCCAAGAATCGAAGATCAGGGACGCGCGGGTGGGCTGCATTTCCGTGAAGGCGGGATGATCGTCCCCACCGGTGCAGGCGGCATCCCAGCCGGGATTTTCGAAGGCGTGCTGCCGGGCAGTGATGTACCCATTTACTTCGTTGCCCAGAATCAATTCATCAACCGAACCAACGTGTATGGTTATAACGATGATCCTTATCGCTTCGCGTTTTTCTCGCGCGCGGCCTTCGAGGTGACGAACGTGCTGGGCTGGAAACCCGATGTGCTGCACGCGCATGACTGGCACACTGCTCCCGCTGTCACATGGCTAGCAACGGCCGGTCAGGCGGATAGTCGCTACAGGGGGATCCCATCTGTTTTTACGATCCACAATCTGGCACATCAGGGCTTGACGAGCTGGGACGCGTTGAATTTCCTTGGACTTATCACACACGGCTTAGCAGAAGAACCTTACGGCGCAGTGAACTTCATGGCGCGCGGTATCTATCATGCCACGATGATCAACACGGTCAGCCCGACTTATGGGCGCGAGATCATGACGCCGGAAGGCGGCGCCGGACTGCATGACTTGCTGCGCTTTCGCAATAATGATGTGTACGGCATCCTCAATGGCATGGACTATGACGTGTGGAATCCACAGACCGATAAGAACCTGGCGCGTCACTTCGATTCGGAGAATCTGGATGTGCGCATCGAAAACAAACGCGCACTACAAGAAAGGCTCGGCTTGCCAGAGCGAGACGATGTGCCACTGATCGGCATGGTCACGCGGCTCGATGCTCAGAAGGGACTCGAGATCGTCGGTCACGTCCTTCATTTACTCATGAACAACGCCGCGGGCGAGGCGCAGTTTGTACTGGTGGGCACCGGCGCTGCAATCTATGAAGATATGTTCCGTCGCCTCGGTGGCTATCACCGTAACAAGATGCGCGCAATACTTGCCTACGCAGCGGATCTCGCGCCGTTGGTCTACGGTGGCAGTGACATGTTCCTCATGCCATCCCTCTTCGAGCCATGCGGACTGGGACAAATGATCGCCATGCGTTATGGCAGCGTGCCTGTGGTACGTGCCACGGGTGGCTTGGCGGATACGGTACGCGACGGTGCGACTGGCTTCGTCTTCAACGACTTTAGCGTGGATGCATTCTGGAACGCGCTGCGGGGCGCTCTTTATATC
>DAINRK010000256.1:781-6644 GCA_036741855.1 Anaerolineales bacterium | reverse complement strand
GATAAAGCCAAAGCATTGGCCGAGGAAATGGCAGGGCATCATTCGATCCCTAAAGATATTCGTATCGCGAAGACTCCCAAAGAAGCTATCGAAAATGCAGATATCATTTGTACTGCTACAACATCCTCAAAACCTGTATTTGAAGATGTTGATCTAAAACCGGGCACGCACATCTCTGCGATCGGTGCATATACGCCGGAGATGCAAGAGATACCTGTTGAAACGGTAGCACGCGCCCGTATTGTTGTCGATTCATATGCCACAGTTATGGATGAAGCAGGTGATATTGTGGAGGCTATTCAAGCAGGGGTTATACATGAATCAGACATTTATGCCGAACTAGGAGAAATTGTTCTAGGGAAAAAATCTGGCAGACAGTCTGATGATGAAATCACCTTTTTCAAGTCAGTCGGTAACGCCGTGCAGGATGCGGTCGCGGCCCAACTCGCGCTTCAAAACGCCCGCCGGATGAACCTTGGCACAGAAGTGGATTTCTAAATGCTATTGCGCTGAGCGGAGTGAGCCATAAGGCGAACGCGGACGAGGCGCGAGTAACCATGATACACTTAATTTATGCCTTCAGCAGAAATCATCACGATAGGAACAGAGATCTTACTCGGTGAAATTGTAGACACGAACACCCGCCATATCGCGCGGACGTTACGCGGCATGGGCGTGGATTTGTATCGTACCATCACTATTGGTGATAACACTGAAAGAATCGCAGAAGCGATCCACAATTCAATGAACCGCGCGGAGATCGTTATCACTACCGGCGGGCTTGGACCAACCGTCGATGATCCGACGCGCGAAGCAGTTGCCCGCGCGGCTGGCGTCGAACTTGAATTCCGCCAAGACCTTTGGGAAGAAGTTGTGGCGATTATTTCACGTTATGGAAGAAAGCCTTCAGAGAATCAGAAACGTCAGGCGTATATTCCTAAAGGCGCGATTGGAATTTCAAATCCCGTTGGCACCGCTCCCTGTTTCATCGTTGAAACTGAACGGAATGCTCTCATCTCACTCCCAGGCGTCCCCAATGAAATGGCATACATTTTGCACGAATCGATCGTTCCTTATCTTCAAAAACGATTCAACCTGGACCAAGTCATCAAAATCCGTGTTTTGCATTGTGCGGGCCTTGGCGAAGGCATGATTGATGAAAAGATCGCAGATCTTGAAACTCTCAGTAACCCAACCGTTGGTCTCGCCGCACATACCGGCGTTGTGGATATTCGTATTGCAGCAAAAGCGAAAAATGAAACCGAAGCGGATGAGATGATCGCGGGCATCGAACAGGAAATCCGGGAGCGGCTCGGCGATGTTGTATTTGGAGAAGATGAGGATAAACTCGAGTCAATCACTTTGAATGAAGTTGCCAAGCGCGGCTGGAGTCTTACTGCAGTGGAATCAGGACTCGATGGATTGCTGGCGCGCAAGATCCCTCACGCCGTTGCAATAGCGGACCTCTCAGCCTCCTCCCTCATGGATTCCCTACGCGCTGCGAGGGCTGAAACAAATGCTGATGTCGCATTGGGTGTCCTGTTGCTTCCTGAGGAACGAGCGGCGGAGATCGCGCTCATCACTCCCAAAGGTGAAAAGTCTCACCATGTCACGTACGGAGGTCCCCCACGCAGCCTGCCGCGTTGGTCTGTGAACCTCGCACTTGATTGGCTTCGGCGACGCGCATTGGAGTCCGACTAAATGGCGCGTCGAAAAAAAGAATCGCCTACCTGGGTATATTTTCTTTGGGGAATCAATGGATTTGTTGTCGTTGGTTTGCTGAGTGCATTTGCTTTCTATGTATCCAACCAACGTACATCTACAGCCAATGGATCGGTTGAAACGCCTCTTCTCAATCCAACCCAGAAATTGCCGCCAACCAGTTATTTTTTACCGACGCTCACGCCCAATCCATTTTATACACCACCCGCATTTGAAACGTCGACTCCATTCATCCTCGAAAACGGACCGCGCCCGATGGTCATTGGATTTTCGCTTGCTGGTCGTCCAATCGAGGTCTATACATTCGGAGCTGGTGAAAGAGAATACCTCATCGTGGCAGGTATTCACGGCGGATATGAATGGAATACCATCGCGCTTGCCAATGAATTAATCACACAGATTACTGAACATCCAGAAATGATTGCTACGGATGCCACACTATACATTATTCGGAACATGAATCCGGACGGTGAAGCGCGAGCACATGGAGTAGATGGTAGAGTCAATAATAACGGCGTGGATTTGAATCGCAACTTCCCCGCAGAAAATTGGACCACCGAATGGGATCGCGATGGATGTTGGATTTATCGACCCACATCAGGTGGTTTATATGCAGGTTCTGAGCCCGAAACGCGTACCGTCATGAGTTTTATTAAGGCCCATAAGATCGATGCGATGATCAGTTATCACAGCGCGGCGCTCGGTATCTTTCCCGGCGGTGTGCCATGGGAAGAGCCTTCAAAACAATTTGCGAAGGCGCTCTCAAAAGCTACCAGATATCCATATCCACCCGTGGACACAGGCTGCGAATATACGGGCACTCTCGCAGATTGGGCCGTTGAAAACGGCGTTGGCGTCGCAGTGGATATGGAATTACGCAGTCATACAGAGACTGATTTCAATGAGAATCTGAAAGCGCTCAAAGTGCTATTGAGCTTTGTGCCATGACAAAGGATCCATTCATGCAAAAAGTTGATACACTCTTCACCAATGCCTTCATCCTCACCATGGATGAAAAACTTACTCAATATTCTTCAGGTGCTGTGGCGATCAGTGGCGATAGCATTGTCGCTGTGGGCGTTGAGGATGAGATCAAAAAGGAATACTCAGCATACGAAACCTTTGATTGCCAGGGCAAGGTCCTCATGCCTGGGCTGATCAATGCGCACACCCACGTCCCAATGACACTCCTGCGCGGGCTGGCTGACGACCTGCGCCTCGATGTGTGGTTGATGGGTTATGTGATGCCGGTCGAGCGTGAATTTGTTTCGCCCGAATTCGTTCAGTTGGGAACATCTCTCGCCTGCGCAGAACAAATCCGCAGCGGTGTCACGACATTCAACGACATGTATTACTTTGAAGAAGATGTCGCCAAAGCGACTGCACAGGCAGGCATGCGCGCCGTCTGTGGGCAAACCGTGATGAAATTCCCTGCTCCAGATGCAGGATCCTATGAAGATTCTCTTGCAATGGCTCGTGAGTTTATTGAAAGATGGAAGGATCATCCTTTGATCGTTCCCGCAGTCGCTCCACACGCGCCTTATACTTGCACTGCTGAAATCCTGCGCGCCACCGCTGAACTCGCAAGAGAATTCGATGTGCCACTGCATACCCATATCGCGGAAACCGCGTTTGAAGTCGAAAACATGCGCAGTGAAAACGGAATCCCTGTCATTCCTTATGTGAAGAAGCAGGGGCTCCTTGAGGCAAAGGTCATCGCCGCCCATTGTGTGCATATCGATGTGGGCGAAATTCGCACGCTCATGCATGCAGGTGCAGGCGTTTCACATAACCCATCTTCGAATCTCAAGCTCGCTTCGGGGTTCGCGCCGGTGATGAAGATGCTCGAAACCGGACTTAACGTCGGCATCGGTACCGATGGACCTGCATCCAACAACGACCTGGATATGTTCGAAGAAGTGCGACTGGCCGCGTTCGTCGCAAAAGCCGTGACCAATGACCCCACTTCCCTGCCTGCCTCACAGGCCCTTCTGATGGCCACTCGGCTTGGCGCACAGGCTCTTCATATCGGACATCTAACTGGGTCTGTTGAAGCAGGGAAACGCGCCGATCTGATCCTTGTGGATGTGACGCCTTTACACAATTCACCCTCATTTAAACGCGCACCAGATAACACCTATGCACAGATCGTTTACGCGAGCAAATCGACAGACGTGAGTGATGTGATGGTCAATGGGAACTGGTTAATGCGCGATCGTCAATTACTTACGGTCAAGGAAGATGAGCTCCTACTCCACGCGGCTGACATTGCAAAGGAAATTGATTCTTTCTTAATCGCGCGTGAGCAATCGGTATTATCGAAGTTGATTGCGCTCGGTGGTTCGATGGAGCAGGAGTCCTTTGAGGTGCAGGTCAAGGTCAAAATAACGGAGCCCGGCTCTATCCTCCAGGCCATGAAAGGGCCAGAAATCGAAGTCATACGTCAGCGTCATTACAGCGAACATGATATCTATTTCTTCTTCGACGATCCTTCCCAGGGACGATTACGCTACCGTGAAGATGATTTTATCGATGATGCCAAAGGCATTGTTACCAACGTCCGCGCCCGTCTGACGTTGATCGGCCTGAAGCGCGAAGGTCAATTTGCACATGAAGTATTGCTCTCGCGCAGTCGATATATCGCACCTGCGGCACAATCTCCAAGGTTCTATCGCGAATATTTCAAGCCGAAATTCGAAGTGCAGATTGACAAGGACCGATTGCGCTGGCAGATCAAATATGAGGATACAGAATTCTTTGTAAATTTGGATAGGGTGACTGAACCTGAAATAGGTTATTTCCTAGAGGTCAAGAGCCGCACATGGAGTCGCAAGGATGCAGACAACAAAGCCCATCTTGTGAGCGAACTTTTATCATTGCTCGGTGCTTCTGGTGGCGAAACCGTAACAAAAGATTATATTGATATTATCCATGAGGGTTGACTTTGCGAACAATAGGTAAATTTATCGCGGGGATAGGCGCTTTTCTTTTTATTTTCACCGGTGTGATCGCTCTTCTCCTTTTTAACATCGAAAGAAAAGCCTTCACATCCACAACGTATAAACAGGCCTTCGAGAGGCAGAATTTATATCAGAGAATGCCTGCCATTCTTGCAAGCGCCGTATCAGCGACTGTGACACAGAACCCCAATTTACCTACATTTGTAAAGACCTTAACTGTAACAAATTGGGAGTCGACGATTGCTTCAGTTCTGCCGCCTCAAGAATTGAAAGTGATCACAGACGAGATATTGGATTCAATTTTCGATTACATCAACCGTAGGTCGAATTCTGTTGTGATTTCCGTGATCCCATTAAAGAATCATTTGATCGGTCCAACTGGAGTGGAAGTGGTCAGGCAGATATTACGGGCCCAGCCTGCTTGCACGCCAGAACAACTACAGGCAATCGCGCTTGGTTTTTTATCAGGAGGAGATATCCTTCTTTGCAGTCCTCCTGAAGATATAATGGCGCTGCTGACGCCGGTGATCGAATCACAAATTCAGGTCTTGTCAGTTGCCATCCCTGATCAGATTACTTTGGTTCCGGAGACCCTCAGCGGCACCCCTAGCGATCCGCGCCTAAGACTCAACAACCTCCGCTTGATCCTTTTGTTTTCTCCTCTCCTTCCAGTTGCCTTCCTGATTGCTATCACTATTTTTGCGGTGCGCGATTTGAAGGGTTTGCTCAATTGGTGGGGCTGGCCCCTCATGCTCACCGGCATGGGAAGTTTGCTCGTCGCCTGGCTTGGGGCACCCATTGTGGGATTGATCGTCCGAGGTTTTATACAAATCCAGGGGGCTCGTATCATCCCAGCTATTTTGCTCTCGACATTAGAGGAAACGGCGAGTTCAGTTACGAGTGAAATACTCTATCCGGTTGCAATCGGCGGATTGATCCTCGCGGTTCTTGGTTTCACTATGGCGGTCGCAGCGCTGTTTGTAGTGAGAAGGCCGGAAGTTGTTTAATCAAAAGTCCGTTGCATATAACTCTTTTAACTTTTGGCAAAGTTGCAAATTATTGAGTTGATCATTCGATTCAACAAACTGATTCACTGACCCAAGGTGGTGTTTAATACTTCTGACTTCTCCGCTTGATTTGGAAGGAAACAGAGATTGTATCAATCCTTCAACGGCACTTCA
>DAINRK010000256.1:0-771 GCA_036741855.1 Anaerolineales bacterium | reverse complement strand
AAACTCTCGCGCCACATAGGATTCTAACTAAGCAACTTCAACGCCACCAAAACGAGAAACCCCGCAAATAACATAGCTGTGGAAAGCAGACTCTCCTCGGCCTGAATCGCCTCGACCAACAATTCCTCCGCGATCAAATAGATTAATGCTGCAGAACCGAAAGCCAGACCCACGGCGATCGTTGCTTCTGAGGCATCGCGCAATAATAAGCCGGCGATAAGTGCACCGATCACTAATAAAATAGAAATTCCACTAGTAACGAGTATCCCCAACCAGGGTTTGGACCTGTCCTTGCGAAATTCGGCTCCTACAGATAACGTCAGAAAGAACAACTCAAGCGCCAGCGCGACTGCTAAAAGTGTTCCCAGTTGTTGTCCACTGTAAAAGCCTGCACTTATCAGCGCGCCATCAACCAGTGTATCCACGGCCGGCAGCCAGACCAACAGGCTGTTTCCCGCGTCCCTTCTCTTTCCGCTCGAAATTGACCACAAACCACTTTAGCGCGATCATAGCGAATCCGCCTACCGCGAAGCCACCCAATATACCGACTATTGAGCCTAGACGTTCCGCCTCAGGAATCACACTTGATGCGACTGCAGATAGCACCGCACCTGCTGCAAAGTGTTGAAGGGCGCTCCTTGCTTTTACTTTGGGACTCCAAAACAAAGCAATGAAACCACCAACGAGACCTGCACCAGCAGCAAGAAGAACACTAGGCAAGATCATTAAGATTTGATCAAACATAACTTCCGGAAATATTCAGAATCACCG
>DAINRK010000255.1:0-6646 GCA_036741855.1 Anaerolineales bacterium | reverse complement strand
GTTCCAAGCCGTTCAATCTGCCATCTAAAGAGGGAGGTGATCATGTCCCAGAACTTGTCGATGCCGGCTTTCATAGGTCCATGCAGGAATCGTTCGGCGGGCGTGGGATGCGCCCAGCTTGTCATCATCACGGTGCCGAAACGGCTGAAAAGGATGTGCGTAAAGTGCAGGCCCAGGATCCATTCGGGAATCGTCCAGCGTGGCGTGCGAAAAACGTGATGGACCTCCTTTGCACGTGACGCGGCAAAGGTGGACATATCCAGCGCGCTCTTGCCAAAGCCGATGACCGCCACGTACTTGCCATCGAATACGTCCAACGAGCAGACATCCCGTTCGGTGATGATCGCGCCGCTAAATTGTTCCTCACCTGCGAATTGCGGGCGATATTTACCTTCGGTATATTGACCGGTGGCGATGATCACATAACCAAATGGCTCTTCATGCGTGCCAGCTTGATTCTTGTAGCGCAATAACCAGCCATCATTCTGCTCATCAAGTGCGAGGACTTCGTGATCCAGGCGTACATCCAATCCAAGATGTCCCACTGCCTCATTCCAATAGCGCATGATTTGCGAGCCTGAGGGATGCAGGTCAGGTTGGAATGACCAGGGGAGATCAGAAAGATGATACGAAAAATATGTGTTTTGAAGATGAATATCGGGATAGGCAACCGCCCAAACCCCACCCAGACTTTTTGACTTCTCGAACACAATAGGTTGATAACCATTCTTCTTGAGGACATTTGCCGCTGCTATCCCTGAGATGCCCGCGCCGATGACTGCGATCCGTGAACCCTTTTTGATATCCATCGATCATGTCTCCTGTTTCGTCCCAAAAATAAATCCAGTACCTATTTCAAGTGTGGATACTTGACTCTTTTATTCGGTTTTCAGTTCTGAATTTTAAGTATGTTTGGACGTGATAGCATCCCTCTAGAGAAGTATCTTACAAATTATTTCGAAATTCAGACCAGAAACGCGTTATTTATGTGTGAAGGAAACCTTTAGGACCTTTACCAAAAATAGACTCATTCCTGTTTTCTAAATCCATTCAAAGCAGCGCGTACCAAACCAAGCAGTATCAGAACAATGCTGATGGCTGCAAACGCCCATTTGAGGGAATCAAAGATCATGGTCAGCCAGGCAAGCGCAACAGATTTTGCAGGATACATAGAGATCATGGAAACAATGCCTGCGTTCTCAAGCAGATCGAAGAACCATCCGCCCACAGGCATGACATTCCATTTTTGGATCGGGCTGTCCGATCGAAATCCCCTCTGGAAAATCCATGAGAGGAGCAGGCCAAAAAACAAAGTATAGATTATCGGATAAATAATATCGGCTGTCAGTTCGATCTTCCAATAGATCGCGCGGCCAGCCTCGCCGTATTTGTCTATCATGGCGTAGGCTTCTTCTGGTGTGTAAAAGAACATCAGGTCGAGTGGCAGCACGCTGTTATTGGCGGCGAGTGCCATGATCCCGGCTGCCAGGGGCATAACATAGCCTGCCATGATCGCGTCTGCGACGAACATGACCAACACCCATCTCCCCTTCGCCCAGGCGTGAAATTTTTCAGAAATTTTCTTGAGCATGTCTCCTCCAAAATGATTATCGAATGAATGCCTCAGCATGATTCAATAAAGCATCCTCCACACGCTGCTTGTGCATTCCATGAATGGGCATATTTTCCATCGCTGCCAACGTGAAAAACCCCACATCCGTGGTCTCGTTGCTCAATCCCAGTTTGCCACCGAGGATTTCTGCTTCAAATCCCAACACAACAATGTGGACTTTATTTCCATCGGGATAAATGACCAACTGGTCTGGATTGCTGTACACCCCAACCAAACGCTTCACGCGGACCTTCAAACCTGTTTCCTCAAAAACTTCCCTCTCACACGCCTCGGCTGCAGATTCACCTGATTCCATCGCGCCGCCTGGTATACACCATAAGCCGTTGTCTGAGCGACGTGTTAGCAATACTTTTGTACATGTCTCATCAAGGATGACCGCCGAACAGCCAAAACGTAACTTACCTTCCTTACCAAGCCGTAGACCATAAAGAACCTGCGTCATAGATTTTCCGGGCCTCTCATATTGATCGTTACACTATCATTTGACTACTCTTGTTCAAGTATAATGCTCTTAATTCATCAGAGATTCATTTTGCCTCCAGGTGCGTATATTATTATGAATGCAGGTTTTTGTTAGGCCAGTCATGATTATCAAGGAGTGGAGTGACGAGCAATTGATCGCGCAGGTTGCACGCGGCGATACTGCCGCGTATGAAATGCTTTATGACCGTTATGCGTCGGCAGGCCTGGGGCTGGCTCTGAAGATAACCGGAGACCAGGCTCTTGCCGAAGAGGTCCTTCAGGAGACGTTCTGGCGCGTCTGGCGTAAGGCGGACCTGTTCCAGACCCACCGTGGTGCATTTACCAGTTGGTTCTTTGGCATTGCCAGAAATTTATCCATTGATATGCTGAGGCGGCAGCGGACTCAAGTGCAACTCTCAGATGAGTCAGAGCAATTGATCGAGCAAACGGCAGATCCAACTCTTGATGTCCCTGAGACTGCGTGGCTGAGAGTCAAACATCAACAGATGCGCACAGCAATTGAAACCCTGCCCAGTGAGCAGCGTTATGTGATCGAGCTGGCTTACTTTCGCGGCATGACCCGGCAGGAAATTGCTCAGGCCACTGGAGAACCTCTGGGTACCATCCATACTCGTGCGAGACTGGCATTGCAGAAGTTACGTGACGAATTGCAATCGCAAGGATTTGAAGAATAGAATGAACGAAAAGATCGAAGAACTGTTTACTTTTTACGCTCTGGGCGCCGTGACTGAGTCCGAACGTCAACAGGTGGAAGCCTATGTTGCATCGGATGCGGACGCGCGCCTCAGACTCGAGGAGATGATCCGTACCACATCGGCGTTACCATACGCATTGGAACCGAAGGAGCCACCTGCAGAGTTAAAACGAACGCTGATGGATCGCGTCCACGCGGATGCAAAGAAACGATTTGCTCCTCCATCTCAAGAGTCGGGCTTGTCCCGTTTTATGAACTCTTTCCTGCCTCGTCTGGGTCAGTTATTCCCTCAGGCTGTGGCCGTGTTAAGTTTGTTTATCGCGCTTGCTGTTGGTGCCTGGGGGATCTCCATGAGGAACGAAGTGGTGCGTTTGCAAGCACAGACCGCATTACTTCAAAAGGAGATTGCAGATCAACGTGTTGTGTTGGCGCAACTTACTTCACCAAATTCTCAAGCATTTCTCATTTCTGGCACAGATCACCAGCCACAAGCACATGGACGATTCCTTGCAGATTCAGAAACAGGCTCTGCTGTGCTGGTCGTATCTGGCTTGGAGCAGTTGGAAGCCGGAAAGATCTATGAATTCTGGTTGATCCAGGGAGATAATCCTATCGCAGCTGGCTTATTTGAAGTGAATGAAGAAGGCCGAGCAGTCTTGCAAGTGTCTCAGGCCGTCACGCCTGAATCATATGATGCAATTGGTGTATCTATAGAGCCGCAAGAGGGAAGTGTGCAACCTACCGGTGACATTGTGATGTTGGGCGGACTCGATTAGTTAACATTCATCAATCTTTTTTCTCCTTCATCAGCCTTCCGATTTTATCGGAAGGCTATTTTTTTATACACGACGAATATTGATTTCAATTTGCATGAATGCAAAACAGATCAGTCAGCGTAATACCATATGAACGCTAGCGGCCGGCAATTTTTCAGCTGGAGGTGTCTATGCTCAATAACCACTAAATCATTAACTTCAAACTTATTTGTAAACAAAAATTCAGAAGGTATCCCCTTCACTTTGATAAAGGAGTTCACAATGCGTAAGTTGTTCTATTCAACTTTTGTGGGTTTGATGGTCGTTGCCCTCGTTATTGGTCTGGCACCCTCTGCAACACAAGCTGCCAGCCACCGCGAAGCACCCCTGATCTCCCTCGACCCCACTGCAGATATCACGGATTTCTTCATGTTCCGCAGTTACGAAGCTGGGAAGGATGACAAGATCGTGCTCGTCATGGACGTCATCCCAGGAGAAGAGCCCAGCTCCGGACCCAATTATTGGAACTTTGATCCCAACGTGTTATATGCCTTCAATATCGACAATAACATGGATGGCAAAGCCAATGATGTTCGTTTTGAGATCCAGTTCCAGAACCAAATCCGCGGCGTCAACAAAGATTTGGGTCTGTTCCTATCGTATGTTGCCCTGCCGCCTATTACTGCTCTTGATGGTCCGGGTTCAGAGGGTCTCGGTCTGCGTCAGACCTATACTGTAACCATGGTCCGCGGCGATAGCCGCACGGTGATTGGCAGAGGATTGTTCGCCGTGCCTTCCAATGTTGGTCCACGCACCATGCCTGATTATGAGTCTCTGGCCGCGCAAGGGATTTACACGTTGAACAATGGGATGCGTATCTTTGCTGGTCAGCGCGATGATCCGTTCTATATCGACCTTGGAGCGGTCTTTGATACGCTCAACCTCCGCGACCCTGGCACAGATATGCTTTCGGGCTTCAATGTCCATACGATCGCCCTTGAAGTACCTGCGACTTTGTTAACCAAGGATCGCAAGGGTCCAGCAAATACCGCTTTCCCCGCCCTCGGTGCTTATGCCAATACCTATCGCCGTTCCGTTCGAGTAATGAATGAAGAAGGTGAAAACAATCGGGATGCGTGGGTGCAGGTGCAACGACTCGCCAATCCATTGGTCAACGAAGCCATCATTGGCACCAAGGATAAGGATCGCTGGAACCGGCTCGCCCCTCAGCGGGAAAGTACGTTTGTTGAGTACTATACCAACCCGCGTTTGGCGACAGCCTTAGAAGTGGTCTTCGGCGCAGATGCCCAGCCGATCTTCGACCTGCGTGATGTATTTTTGACCTATACCCCTGGCAATTACACAACGCTTTCCGAGTTGCTGCGGTTGAATATTAGTGTGGCACCTGTTCCTTTGGCTTCACAGAATCCGCTCACAGCACTGGGAGGAGATACCGCTGGTTGGCCGAATGGTCGCCGCCCGATCGATGATGTGACCGATGTAGCAATCCGCGTTGTTGGTGGAACGAATTATCTTTCCGCAAGCGATGCTGTGCAGACGAATGATATGCCTTTGCCAGATGTATTCCCATTCGTGTCTACACCGTGGGATGGCAGAAATCGTGTACATCAAAATCCGTAGTTTGTAGGAGTAATTGTTCGATGCTGGGTGAGTCGGGAGTACTCCCGACTCACCCTCAACAACAGAGGCAATCATGCAAACACTTGCTCAAAATCGAAATCTCAATCGTGCAATTATTTTCTCATTTATTGCTCTTCTATTAATCGCTGTTTCATGGGGATTGGCCTCCCGGCGCGCTGTCACTATCATCTTTGATGGAAACGGAGAGTATTCTGTTGAAGATGCCTCGCGTCTTGGCACATCAGTCGATAAACAAATCCAAACATTGCAGAGCCTGCTGCGTGACAACACAAATGACTGGCAATCCTATAGCCAGCTTGGGCTGGCTTATCTGCAAAAAGCGCGTGAAACAGGTGATCCTTCCTATTATCAAAAAGTGGAAGAGGCCCTTAATAAAACACTCGAACATCAGGGTGATGATTATGTCACGGTCAGTGCAATGGGTGCTCTTGCACTGGCGCGTCACCAGTTTCATTCCGCGCTCGAGTGGGGCGAACGCGCCAGGCAACTCGACCCTGACCGAACCTATGCCTATGGTGTGATCGCCGACGCACAGATAGAGTTGGGTCAATATGCAGAAGCGATCGAAACCTTACAGACCATGGTAGATCTGCGCCCCGATATGAGTTCATATTCTCGCATTTCATATATTCGGGAATTGCATGGAGATACACATGGGGCGTTGAAAATGATGCAAGCAGCCGTGGATGGTGGTGTGCCCAATCTGGAAAGTACAGCATGGACGCGTACACAGCTAGGCACCCTTTACTTCAATACCGGGAACCTTGAACAGGCCGAATTGGAATATGCACAAACACTCAACGACCGGCCGGGTTACATCTATGCACTCGCAGGTTTGGGACGAGTACGCGCCGCACAGGGAAAAACTGGCGAAGCCATTGAGTTGTTAACCGAAGCGACGAACGTGATGCCTCTGCCTGAATTTGTCATCACCCTTGGTGATCTTTATCAGGCGAATGGCCAGACCGACGCCGCGCAAAGACAATATAGCCTGGTTGGCGCAATTGAACAGCTTTATAGGTCCAATGGCGTGGATATGGATATGGAAATTGCGCTGTTCAATGCAGATCAGGATAAAGACCTCGCCGCAAATGCTGAACGCGCGCGCGAGGCCTATGCCAATCGCCCCAGCATTCATGCTGCAGATGTACTGGCATGGGCATTATATAAAGCTGGTAAATATAAGGAAGCAAAATCTTATTCACAAGAGGCATTGCGCCTCGGAACAAAAGATGCTCTTAAGTTATTCCACGCAGGAATGATCGCTTATCGTTTAGGTGAGAACGTGCAGGCACAGGAATACCTGAAGCAGGCACTGACGATCAATCCACATTTTTCCGTTCTTTATTCTGATGAAGCTCAAACGACTTTGAAATCTTTGCAGACACAAGGAGATCAATAATGTGTAGACCTATTTGC
>DAINRK010000254.1:0-6650 GCA_036741855.1 Anaerolineales bacterium | reverse complement strand
CTCAACACACCGCTGGCATGTCCTGATAGCGTGAGCAATGCCTTGCCGGTTTCAGCATCCCAGAGGCGGACACTCCCATCTTCACTGGCGGTCGCGAGTATTTTTCCATCGGGGCTGAATGACAAGCCGTTCACGTAACTTGAGTGACCAAATAATTTGAGGAGAAGAGTACCCGTCGCGGCGTCCCAAATCTTTACAGTGGTATCAAAATCGCCGGTGGCGATGCGTGTACCATCCGGGCTGGCGGCAATTGCCGTCACATCCGTTCCGTTGCCGGGTTCGCTGGAGGTAAATAATTTTTCGCCGGTGGCAGTATCCCAGGCGGTGATGGGGAATCCATCGCTGCCTGTGTAAAGAATTTTCCCATCCGGGCTAAATGCGACATATAAAGCAAAGGCTTCTTCATCGCCAAGCGCAAATAATTCTTTGCCCGTTGCTGCATCCCATAGTTTTGCGGTGCCATCATCGCTCCCCGTTGCAAACATTTTGCCGTCGGAACTGATCGCAACAGTGGCAAGATGCGCGGAGTGACCTTCCAATTTCAAAATGGCATTGCCTGTTGACACATCCCACAGCGTTGCGTTCGCTTCGCCGCTGACCGTCAATAGTTGCTTTCCGTCCGGGCTAAATGCCACACCATGACCACCGGGACCAGAATCCGTATCCACTTGAAGCGTGGATACCACTTTGTTCGTTGTGAGATCCCAAATTCGCACGGTTCGATCATCCCCGATGGTTGCCATGTGTTTTCCATCAGGGCCGATATCCAACGCCCAGACACTGCCTCCTGCATCGTGTCCTCTCAATGTGGCAAGGACGCGCGATGTCTGAATGGAACGATGGAGCGCATCCTGTGCTTCGATCAAAACAGGCTGTCCGTTTTGCGTGCTGATGTTCACAGCCTGCAACGCCAGCAGGATGCTCCGTTCAGGATCAACCGAGAGATTGTTGATCGCCGATCCAGCCAACTCGCGCTCGAAAGCGACTTGCTGTTGTTCCTGTGTGTTGACTGCATTTTGATTCGATTGCACGCCAAACAATCCAGCCAGCAGCGCTAAAATGACGGCAATCGCTCCCACCGTTGTGATGACGCGGTTGCGTAAGCGCAGGCGTGAAGCGGAATTGCGTTGGGTCTCAGCCAGTTCGACTGCCGCATCCCGTTCCCGCTGGAGTCCGGCTTCACGTTCCTGTTCTTCTCCCTTCGCCTGCATATTCGACGCCTCGAGAAACATTCGCTCCTGTGCATTCAAAGCGCTGGGATTGAGCACAAACCATTCATTTGCCTGCGCCAGACGTGCGCCGCGATAGACCGAGCCGGCATCGCGTTCAAGTAATTCCCATTCGTGCGCGGCTTCGGTCAGGTTACGATGCAGGATGATTCCTTCACGATCCTGCGACAGCCATTCACGCAACTTGGGCCACTCACGGATCAACGCTTCATGCGCCACTTCAGCCGAATCCTCGCTCAAGGTAACGAGTCTTGCCTCAGCCAATTTGTTCAACACTGCGCGCACCTGATCGGCATCCTCCGCATGTGACCATAACTCATCAAGCGAGGCGCGTCGCCGCGTATCTTCCGTGCCCTCGCCGAATTCAGTCAGTCTTAAGAGGATATTCCGCACGATGATCTGTTCGTTGAGCGAAAGATTTTGATAAACACTTTCGGCTGTGTGCGCAATCGCGCCATGTACACCGCCGGCATCGGCATAGCCTTTGAGCATGAGTCTGTGTCCGGCGCGTCGTTTCCAGGTTTCAAGCAGTGCATGGGAGAGCAGGGGCAGCGCGCCAGGCTCATCACCTACGTCGCGCAAAATCAAATCCACCAGTCCAGGCTCAAATTCCCAATGTCCGAGCCGTGCAGGCTCTTCGATGGCGCGCCGCAGTTCATCGCTCGTCATGGGTCCGATATATTCCTGTTGCTGCGCCACCGCATCGCGCAGTTCGGGATATTGCGCGAGATGCGCATAAAAATCTGCGCGCAGTGTAATGATGAGTGTGAGGTTACCTTCGCCCTTGCGTTCCTCGCCTAATGGAAGAGGCGCAGGAGTGAGCGCCGCGAGCAAATTGTCAATGAAAGCTTCGCGTTCGAACTCGTCGTGGCAGAGGGTAAACAACTCTTCGAATTGATCGATCACTACTACAGCGTGACGGGGGATCGATGAGTCGCGCGACTGGAGTTGACGCGATAAGAAAAAATGCAGACTGCGCGGGTCTTTCGAAAGATCGTCCATTAAAGTCGCCGCTGCAGTCACTGATTCCGAAGCCTGTGTGAGTTCGATTGCCAGCGCTTCGAGGGGATGTGCGGTGGGCGTGAGGATGTGGACCTGCCAATTGGCATTTCCTTTTTTGAGCGTTGGGATTAATCCCGCTCGCACCAACGAGGATTTTCCACTGCCCGATGCACCGACAATGACCGATAGAAAATTCACACCCTGTAAACGATCCATTAATTTCAGCGTCAGTGTTTCGCGCCCAAAGAATAATTCTGAGTCATCCACATCGAAAAACTGCAAGCCTTTGAAAGGCGCTGCTCCTGGTGTGGGTGATTCTGTGCCGCTAAATTTTGTTCTAATCGGTGCAAATTCAGCCGGCAATCCAGCCACCACCAATTGATACATGGAGGCTGGGTATTTCATATCCTTAAGACGGTGTTCGCCCAAGTCCTGAATGGTCAACCCATCGGGCAAATCCTGGAGTACGAGTTCGCGTGTGGTTGGCGATAAAAGGATTTGCCCGCCATGACCTGCATCGCCAATGCGCGCGGCGCGATGCACATCCATGCCCACGTAGCCGGTCGAAGCGATCAACGGCTCACCGGTGTGCAAGCCCATTCGTACGCGCAGGTGTTCACCCCGGTACCAGGGATGCGCGGCGAGCGCGCGCTGGGCTTCGGCGGCGCATTGTGCTGCATCGAGGGCGCGCGTAAACGTGACAAAGAACGCATCGCCTTGTGTGTCCACTTCGTGCCCATTCCATTTTTGAATTGCGGCGCGCAGAATCTCGTGGTGCTCACTCAATGCAACTGCATAGTGATCGCCAAGCTTTTCGAGCAGACGGGTCGAGCCTTCGATGTCGGTGAAGAGGAAGGTAATCGTGCTGGATGGCTGAGCGGCTGAGGTGCGTTGGGGAATTTTCGCGCCTTTGAGCAGCCCATCATATAACCCGCGCGTTTCGGCGGACGGCTCGACGCCAATATTTTCCAGTAGTTCAGCAGTGCAGCGTTGATACAGGGAGGTAACTTTTGCCATATCACCGCGCACGCCGCTTGCCAGCATGAGTGCGCGATAAGCGGGTTCGCGTACGCCGCTGAGGGTAAGCCAGCGTTCGCCCCATTCCTGTACGGCAATCCAGCGTTCCGCCGCGATGAGTTGCTCAAGCAGTTGTTCCATCCTTGATTCAAAGATGGCTTGAATTCGTTCGCGTTCAAGAGCTACCCACTCATCATAGAAGCCGGGCAGAAGTTCTCCCTGATACAGAGACAGATTGACAATCAGAGATTGCAGATCGAGATCGGGTCTCTCGATCTGGGAAATATCGAGCCAATATTCAGAATCGCGGTTGAAGGTAAGCGTAATTTCATCGGCGAGCAGATATTCTTTCTCAGCCGGTTGACCCGTGGAAATGGCTTTGCGGATGCGCCATAATTCCTGGCGCAAGTTCTTGCGCGCATTCTCGTCGGTGGTATCGGGCCATAAGATGCCCGCCAACTTTTCGCGGCGATGGGCAGTCCCAACTGTCAGCATCAGATAAGCCAATAGTGATTGACCAGCCCGCGATGGAATCGTGACGCGCTTACCATCCATGCGAATGTCGAATTGTCCGAGTAGTCGAACTTGCAGCATTGAATCCTCCTAGCCTGGGAATATGCCCTGCAAACTGATAAGGTGCGAATTAGATGAGTATAGCACTTTCGTTGTGGGAACTTTACTATAGCCGCGTCTTTTTAGCGTCTCGGATAAATGGGAAATTGGAACGACGCTAAAAAGATGCCCCTGTGCAAAAATACGAACAGAAATCAATACGACTATTGATTCCAAGATTTTCATAACAGGAGAAAAAAATGAACACCCGTAACTTGCTCGTTTCAGTTTTGATGTTCGTATGTGTTGTGCTCGCGGCTTGCGCGCCAGCCGCGACGGCAACACCAATTGTGCCGACCGCCATGCTGGCAACCACTGTTCCGGCAACAGAAGTGCCCGACGAATTTGCATTGGCAGGCGACCCAATCCCTGACAAACTTCTAGATGTTGAGTATCTATCCGGGAAGGTAGCACTGCGCCTGCGTTCCGCAGACGATCCCATTTGTCAGGAACTTAAAACTCAGAGTAACTGTTTCACATTCCTGCGTACCGACCATGACCCTGAGCAAGACCCCGGTGCACGCGGTCCGGCGGCGCTTGTGGATGGTTTGATAGCTCTCAAATTCCAACTGTGCCCATTTTGTGGTCCTAGTGAGATTGGTGGCATAGAGTATTTTGAGTCGCAAGAAGATGGTGGAGTCCTGACCGGAGTCAAATGTGAAACCGACACAGGTGCTGAATGCAATGATGACGTCGGAACTACCTGGCAGCCCGCGACTCAACAGACAAATTTCCCGGTAATTATTGAACACAAGATTCCAACCCTTGCTGCTCATGCAGGCGGCATCAAGGTTGGACCCGATGGTGCACTGTGGTTTGTCGAAACGACAACACAACAGATTGGGCGTATCAGTACAGAGGGTGTTGTCACTGAGTTCCCTCTTGAAGAGGGAGGCATCGCTGAAGCTCAAGGATTCATCGCAATAGGTCCAGATGGCGCGCTCTGGTTCAATATGGATGATGCCAATCAATTGGGACGGATCACACCCACTGGTGAAATCACGCAAATCAATCTCCCTGAAGGACTTTCACCAATCCGTGAATTGGTCACTGGACCCGATGGAGCACTGTGGGTAACATCACGCGGGATGAGCGCGATCGTCAAGCTTGCCACAGATGGAACCATAGTTGCCCAGTATGCCCTGCCGAATGAAAGAAGTAACCCCACCGGTATGATTGTTGGACCAGATAAGGCATTGTGGTTTGTTGAAGGTGGTGTCAATCAGATTGGACGGCTCACAACCGCTGGACAATTGACCGAATATCGCATCCCTGATGAAAACAGTTTCCCGCTGCGCCTGACAGTAGGGCCCGACAACGCAGTATGGTTCACTATGTTCGGCGTGAATAAAATTGGGCGTATCGACATGGATGGTAAGATCACCTCGTTTGATGCTCCTGATATGGGTCCTGTGGGAATTACAACCGGCGCAGATGGTGCAATTTGGTTCACTGGTTATAGCTCTACAGAAATTGGACGCATGACGACCGATGGAGTACTAACTAAGTTCGCTGTGCCTACGTATGCCAGCGTGCCCTATCATATTATTGCCGGTCCAGATGGCAGCATCTGGTTCACTGAGCAGGAAGGCAATCTAATCGGACAGATCCAGTTGTCAGCGCCATAGTTCTTCCGAAGAATGATTATTTCAGTAGGCAGATGGCGTGCCTCGGACAGATATCGTTGGCACGCCACACGTATTGTGGCATGATCGTGTATCAGTATGCATGGACGAAACCACCCCTACATGTGTAGGGGTGGTTGATTGTCTGAGAGGTTTGGTTCTTTGCTTGGTTAGGCGACAGCGGGTCGAAACTTGTAGCCATAAACAATTAACCCTCTTTCATCGCCATCATTTCTCATCTTGCGGGTGACCATCTCAACGGGCATGCCAATTTCAACAGCGTCATTATCTACATCTGTCAGTTGTGCAGTGACCATTGGGCCTTCATCGAGTTTTACAAGTGCTACAGTGTAAGGAGCACTGCTGTCATAACCGCTTGGGGCTTCGTAAACGGTTGTATAGGAATACACTTCACCTTTACCGCTAAATGTATAGAGGTCTTTGGCTTCGTCACCGCAGTTTGGGCATACGTCGCGCGGAGGAAAAATCTTATAATCGCAATGGGGGCAAACTTCGCCTACCAGCCCGTACCGTTGTTTCTTGAGTCTCCAGTGTCTCGGGATTTCCATAGAATACGTTCCTTTCTTCACATATAATTCTACGCCGTAAGACTCTCAAAGACTCTCAGGGTTATTTCCTTGCTAAATTGAAAATTAGATTTTATTAAGGAGTACTATCATTTTCAACAATTTGTCGGAATAAATCACAACAGCGTGGACATGAGAACGTCCACGCTGTCGTTGCTTTGCTTTTTTGTCTAGTCTAACAGTTCCTTTGGAATGTTGCCGCCATTTTGGGCAACTTCCTGTAGAACTTTCTTATGCAACCATGTGTTCATTTTGGCAGAATCATTCATCAATTCGGGAGGACAGCCCAGCTCGACCGCCATTTCCTTGCGTGCCTCAAAACTGCTTTCCAGATCAAGGAGTTTTAGAAGGTCTACGATCGATACCTTCCAGTTAAGTTTTGCAGGATTCTTGGCGGCAAGTCCCTCAAGCTTGCTGACCACATCAACTTCCGAAATTGGAGTCGGAGCGGGTGCCTGGGGTGCAGCAGCGGGGACGGGAGCAGGTTTAGGTGCAGAGGCGGTCTTGGATGTAACTGATGGTGCCGGCTTGGGTGAGGCATGAAGTGGTTCTTTATCCCACATGTAATTTATAATGAA
>DAINRK010000253.1:0-6668 GCA_036741855.1 Anaerolineales bacterium | reverse complement strand
CCCCCAGACCCTGGAATGAATAGGGCGACGTACGCGGTTTGAATACACCGCCGCGTAAGGCGTTGGCTCCTGCTTCACGAACCGCCTGTGCCGTCTCGAGAATCTGCGTACGGGATTCAACTGCGCAGGGTCCCGCTATTACGACGATGTCGTTGCCACCGACCTGGAAACCGTCAATTGGAAAGAGGGAGTTTTCGGGATGGAATTGTCTCGAGGCAAGCTTGAAAGGCTGAGTGATCCGCTTGACCATCTCAACACCATCCAGTACTTCGAACAGCTCGGTAGGGAGGTCATGAGTCTCGCCGATGGCACCGATTAACGTGGTCTCGACGCCCTGGGATAGATGCGCAGCGAGTCCAGCCTCCTTGATCTTTTGGATTACATTTTCAACTTGCTGAGGTGTGGAATTAGGTTTCATAACGATCAACATCTTCTTCTCCTTGTTTTCGATGGTCGAGTAGGCGGTGCTCGTCCGCCATATCGAGACCATCAGTATTTGGAAGTTATTGGGCGGCAACCAAGTCGGGTCTTAGTTTGACGGCCTCGCGCAGATAGACATGCGTGACTTCAGATTGAGGTGTTTCAGTATTCCAATGAACGAGGACGCGAATCACACGTGGCAAACTGTTTGGGACAGGAATTTCGCGCGCACAAAGCATCGGGACAAGTCCCCAGCCCATTTGACGCGCCCCCTGCGCAGGGAAGGTAGAGACGAGATCATCTGTGACGGAGAACCATGCACTTCCGATATCCTCCAGTTTCATTCCCGGGTTCTCTTCGAGAATTTCCTCAAGCAGTTCACGCGTAGCTTGAAGGATCAAATCCGCTTCATCTGCTGAGACTGTGATTGCGCCGCGAATTCCACGTATTGGCATAGTTTACTCCTGTGATGTTTCTCCCCTTGCCCCTCTCTCTCCTTAGAGGAGGTGGGGAGAGAGAGGGGGTGAGGAGAGGAAAAATAAAAGAGCGAGACCGTGTGGTCTCGCTCTTTATGTGAACAGATTTTCTTCCTGTCTACTTAAGCGCCACCAACGGCAACCGGGTCCCGGAAACCGTAATAAAAGTAAAACGCAAACCAACAGGTTGACTTAAGCATGTTAGGCGCTATTCTATGCCAGTGATGAAAATGCGTCAAGAGGCGATTTTACAAGATGTGTAGTTTTATGAAGTCAAGAGCCTCTTGATATAAGGATCACGAACTAGCTCGAAGATCTTCGCGTCCTTTCTCCATTTCCAGAAACATTACGTTCCACTTCACGGTCCATATTCTCAGTGGCGCGTTTAAGTTTGGGTTTGGCTTCTCGGCTCTGACTATACCAGCCATCCACGATTTGAGCAGCTGTATCACGTCCGCCTAATCCAAAGGCCAGACCTGCAGCCAGCGCAAGCGCGCCAACAAATCCCATGAAAAGGGTGTTGACCAACGTTTGCGCAACACCTATCTGATTAACAGCCACAACAATGCCGAAGCCCCAAACAGCAACACGCGCAATGGTCGCCAACAGGTCTGGATTACTAAAGCCTGCCTGCGCCGTTGATCCGCGTATCAGGTTGCCTAACGCATTAGCCGCCAGCCCAGCGATCACGAGGACAACAACTGCTACAACCAGATTCGGAATCCACAGCAGGAATTGCTGAAGAATGGCGGACACGGCGGGGAGACCTAATGCGTCAAACGCTACAACCAGCACGATTAAGCGCACGAACCACTTGACGATATCTGCCAGCATCCCGGAAGCATCTTTACGCACACCCATGTTGCGGACGAATCCGCTAAACCCGGAGCTCTGGGCCAATTCGTTGAAACGCACAGCACGTAATAACGCTGCAACTGCAGATGCGAGCAATCCGGCGATGAACCAACCGATGATCAGGATCACCAGAAAACCGATAATGCGCGGAATTGCTCCTAAAAACAAACTTAGTGCGGTGGTAAGAGATGTAATGAGGGCCGCTCCCCATTCATTGATATTCATTTTTTCCTTTCCTTTCAACCTTTGCCAATTGAAGGCAGGTAACTAAATGGCACGAGGGAAGTTGCCCTCCACAATTGGGCATGAAAGGGAATCATCCGCTCAATGCCTGAAATGATTTCACTTACAGTCCTTCAGCGTAAGTGATTGGTTGGCGCTAATTATGTTAATGACATGATATATGGTCAATAAGGGAGTTTCCCAAATTGAGTAATGAATACCCTACCTACACTAATCGCCTAACGGCTGGTCTGTGCGTTGATACAAGAATATCCATCATGTATAATTACTTGTTCTGAGGAAATTCCACCATGTCCTTCACCACCAAAATTGACGAATGGATGAAAGAAGCCGAAGAGCGACCTGAGTCCGCAATTACGATTGTGCGTCTCATCGCTAGGCGTCTGCGCGAGCTGACCGAGAGAGATGAAGAACTGCTGGCAGAGAACATTGCCTTGCAGAATGGCACGCGCGTTGAGGAATATCAGAAGCGCATTGCCCACCTGGAATATCAATTGGATTTGCTCAAACGTCGTTTCAATATGGATGAGAGCATGCTTTCTGAGCAAGCAGCGGAGTCTGTAGAAACAGCAACGCTCGATCTGTTGGTATATAACTCATACGGGCGGATCTTCCGAGTCGAAATTGATTCCGATACTCAAACCTTTGGTCGAATAACGGACCAGATGATCAATGACCGCGAACCACCGCGTCTGATTGGACTTTCCTCAAACGAAGAAATTCTTTTGCTTTTTACATCCGGGAGAGTTGCTACGCTTAAAGTGAGCAACATACCATCTGTGGCTATCGGCGGCAAATGGTCCTGGGAACAAGCTGCATTGCCAAACGA
Organism: Anaerolineales bacterium; assembly: GCA_036741855.1. Classification (GTDB taxonomy): domain Bacteria; phylum Chloroflexota; class Anaerolineae; order Anaerolineales; family Villigracilaceae; genus Defluviilinea. The sequence continues at coordinate 3,845 of DAINRK010000253.1, read as the reverse complement.
ACCACGTGCCGGAGAATTTTTGGCTTGCATTATGCCATTCGCTCACCTGCCCCTCTCCGATTTCTTTTTACAAGTCAGTCGCCGCGGATGTGTAAAGAAAACGATGACCTCCATGGCACAGTCGGTCCTTTCAAATTTTTATCTCGGAAAGGGCTCAATACAAAAATCTGATCAACCGCTTGACGTAACTCTTAGCCAGAAAAAAGATCGCTTTGCCTTTGTCACATACGAAGGCAAATTGCTGGGGCTGGATGTAGATGAATTGTCGTATAGCGCGGAAGAGCGCATCCGCCTCCCTGCCACTGACTTTGTTGTCGCATCGTTCCTCCCTCAGCCTGATCAGTCCATGCTTTTTGTGACTCAAAACGGCAAGGTCATTCAACGTGAAAGTAATAGTCTGGAATTATCAAAATCACCGCTTGCGAAGGGACAGTCGCTGATCTCGCCTGCGCGGCTTGAGCAGGAAGTCCGCTTTATTGGTGCAGCTTCTGTTACGGATGAGGATCGCATTGTAGTGCTCGATGCCAAGGGGAATCTCAATATCCATATAGCCGGATCAATGACTGGCGCCGGTTCGATCGAAGCCGGAGGGTTGATCCTGTCCATTGGCCTGATCCCAGCTGAAGCGGAGAAGCGGAGCGCGTCATGAGTCTCAAAGTCGGTATTGACTTCGGCACATCCAACTCAGGCGTCGCTGTCTATGATGGTCAGCAAGTCCGATTGCTTCCCGTGGATCCAAAAAATATTTTGCCTGAAGTGATCAAGACCGTGTTGTATATCACGCGTGACTATCGCACTTATCTGGGTCATGAAGCGGTGGAGACGTATTACCGCGACAACGTCAACCGTCAGCGCCGGTATGTGAAGCAATGGGCGGGTGAGATCGACGTGTATGGCGCGGACATGCATTATGTGCGCGATATTTTTGTATATGTAGATGAATTGAAGCCGGGACGTTTGCTGCAATATCTCAAGACCGCGCTGCGCAAGGATAACTACCAGGGCACACAGATTTTTGAACGTTATTACACGGTGGGTGACCTCGCAAAAACCTATTTGAGTCTGCTGAAGCGCCGTGCGGAAGATGTATTGGGCGAATCAATCGACACAGTGACCCTTGGACGGCCAGTGAAGTTTTCTGAATCCACTGAACGGGATCACAAGGCACAGGAGACTCTGCGTCAAGCCGCGCATGAAGCAGGCTTCAAAGAAGTGGGCTTTGAATTGGAGCCTATTGCCGCGGCGTTGTATTATGAGCAATCCATTACGCAACCGCAGAACGTCGTCATCTTTGACTTTGGCGGTGGCACGCTTGATATCGCCGTGATGCGATTAGGTGATCTTCGCAATCGCAAAGTATATGCCAGCGGCGGCGTGGATATTGCAGGCAGTGACTTCGACCGCACGATCATCGAGAAACGTATGCTGCCGCATTTCGGGTATGGAAAAGTCAAGCAACATCCTGAAATCATGGACATGATCCACGCCATCCCCGATTGGATGGCGCTCCCCGAAATGGGTACGCCAATTAATCGGAACCTCCTCGAAAAGGCCATACATGCAAACGTTGCGCCCGTCCGTTTGAAGGCGTTGGAGGGATTGATCTATAACGACCTGGCGTTCACCTTTTACAACCGCGTGGAAGCAGGAAAGATTGCGCTTTCATCTGATGGTGCGACGATCATCAGCCTTGAAGATAAAGACATCGCGCTGTGGGACCTGTACACTCGACATCAATTTGAAACAGATATTGATCATTATCTGATAGAGGTGGAAAAAGTCCTGCTTGACACAGTGGCTAAATCAGGTCTCAATCTTGAAGAAATCGATGCAGTCGTGAAAACGGGCGGGTCATCGAATATTCCGCTTTTTACGGGAATGTTGGCTCATATCTTTGGAGCAGAGAAGGTCAAAGCTTCAAACTCGTTTAGCAGTGTAGTCGGGGGATTAGCGATTAAGGCATACGCCGTTGGTTGAGTAGTCCCGCATGATTTTCGCGGGACGTATCGAAACCAACAAGTTATTAGAAGAAATCCTGTAACAAATATTGCCTTGCTTAGAGGTGGTCTCGACAGGCTGCTTCGCTGGTATTAGACTACCGAGGGATCTTAGGCTTGAAGTATAATTTTTTGGATGGCACGATCTGTCTCTCATGAATCACTGTTGCGCGCGCGGGAATTAATTGATTCACAGTACGCCCAGCCCCTTGATTTGGACGAACTTGCAGGGATTGCGAATTTCTCACGTTATCATTTTTTGCGCGCCTTCCGACGCGCCTTTCATGCGACGCCGCATGATTATCTGACGCGCAAACGTCTCGAGCGCGCGAAAGAATTACTGGCAGAAGATCAACTCACCGTTACTGAGATTTGCTTCGAAGTTGGATTTGAAAGCTTGGGGTCATTCAGCACGCTTTTTCACAAAATCGTCGGCTGGTCGCCCTCGATTTATCGGGCGCGTGCCTGGGAGATGCGCAAGAATCCGCTAAAATTCATCCCCAATTGTTATGTGATCATGCATGGCATACAGGTCTCGGACCCGAAAGAATAAAAGTCTTATGGGGTCTTTTTCTCCGTGGACAAAAGCGCAATTTTCAAGAAGCATTCATAGAACAGTTGTGCTATTATTCTTGTAAATCATCCAGATAGGAGAACTTACAATGATTGACCATGTTGGAAATGTATCACTGTTTGTCAACGACCAGGACCGAGCCAAAGATTTTTACACCCGAATACTTGGCTTTGAATTACGCCAGGATGCCCCTCTCTATCCGGGCGCGACGAACCGCTGGGTTGCCGTCGCCCCGAAAGGCGCAGTGACCGAAGTCACGTTGTACTTGCCAGATGAAAATTGGGAGCACTATCGCCAGACCGTCGGCAAATCCCAGGCGCTAACGTTCAATGTGCAGGATATGAACACACTGGTCGCCGACCTCAAATCGAAAGGCGTAACATTTACGCAAGAACCTGATCCCCAACCGTGGGGAACGTATGCGATGATCCGCGACTCGGAGGGCAACCAATTAATTCTGGTAGAGCCACCGAAGGAATGAGGAACACATGATTACAAAACTTTCTCACACTGGATTGATGGTACGCGATCAGGCACAAGCCTATGACGTGTATGTGAACAAGCTCGGATTCAAAGTAAATACCGACATGACCATGGACAATGGCTTTCGCTGGCTGACCGTCAGCCCGCCGACTCAACCCGACCTGGAAATTGTCCTTTCCGAACCCGTCGAGCCGATGTTCGAAGCAGATCTGATTCCGCATGTACGTGCCTTGCTCGACAGAGATGCGATGAGTGGCGGCGTTTGGGAGTCGGACAATTGCCAGAAGACCTACGAAGAGTTGAAAGCCAAGGGAATCGAATTCGTCAAGCCGCCTACAAAAGAATTTTACGGGATCGAGGCCCTGTTCAAAGACGGCTGCGGAAACTGGTTCTCGCTGACCGAACATCCAAAGGAATAACGACAACGATTTTTACACCGGTGAGATGTAAAAATTCTTGTATATATCAATCGTCGTTGGTTGAGTAGCCCGTTTCTCCAGCAGTTGAACTGCTGGAGAAACGGGCGTATCGAGATGATTTTGGACTATGATAGAATCTGCTTGAGGCTAAGGAGTTTGACATGAAACCTGGTGATTACATTGGTTTGTATATTGACGATAAGTTGATTTACACAGGTGTTTTGAAAGATCAGGGCACCATGGAAAGTGGCCGGAAAATCTATCAGGTCTTACTGGTAAAGAATATCTTCCAGCGTAATTATCCAGAAATCCATTTCGACCCTGATATCCGACCTGTGGCGTTTGAGCAGTTGCAGGATGAAATCAAGCGCC
>DAINRK010000252.1:0-6673 GCA_036741855.1 Anaerolineales bacterium | reverse complement strand
TTTGAAAGAAAAATGAAAAGGAGAGTGGTCACTAACCAGGGTGCGAAATTGATCATTACTGCGATCATGACCCCTAATGCGAGCCCGAGTCCCGCAGCTAACCGATTGGAGATCTGGCCCTGGGCATCATGCGCAACCGTGAACAAGAGAATCAAATACCCGGCACCCAGTGGAAAATTAAACGAGGTATGAGACCAGACGGTCAATGTTTTAAAAGAATAAGGATGTAAACCATAAAATAACAGAGCCAGCGACAATGCAAGGTACACATTTGGTTTCTGGGATGTGCGAAGCACGGTTAGAAAAAAATATATCGCACAAAGAACACTCAAAAGCGTAATCAAGCCGTGTGCCAAATTTAAGAAGTATTCAGGATTTTCCAGATAGGTACTTATGAAGTTTGCGTGGTCCGTGAAAAACACATAGGTAGTGCCTAATAGCAGCGTTCCAATCATTTCGACTGGGGTGCCAGGGTGATCTGTATAAAAATACGGTGCTCCTTTAAAAGGAGCTAATGAGTTCATTAAATAAGCCATTTGTGGATCGTAATCCCGGTAGGATGGTTGGGGACCTTTTAAGATGATTGAACAATACAGCCAAAAGCCTGCTAACAGAAATATTATTCCCAGAATTCCTGTAGTTTTCTGTAAATTAGTTGTACCCTCTCTTAAAGTAACTGTTTGCATGAGATCGCCCGACGTCTGCGGCTGCGTTAATCCACCTTTGTATAAGTGAGATCAAAATCGCGTTCCCAGTTCGAGCCGTCACTGGACTTCTCCCAGTAGGCGGTAATGATTCTTCGGTCCTCAGTGAACATGCCATGGAAGCGCTGAGAAAATTCCGGAAAGTCCCTCCATAGCGTCCAAATTCCGCCGCTCAGAGACATTCGATAGATTCTGGAAACACCACGGGAATCGTAATAAAGCATGCGATAGGTTTCAGCCGCCTCATCCGGACCCATGACCGCCACGCTGCGCGGAAAGTCAGGATTGGCAATCTCCGAATGCTGGATGAGGAAGGCTCCTCCCTCCAACCAGTCGAAGGAGCTATGCCCCCGTACAACGGCGGACGGATCCGGGTCAAGGGACATATTTGTGATCTCTATATCCCATTCGCCGATAAACGATGCCAGCTGATCGAGGGCCGGGTTGGATCTAAAGAGTGTTTGTTGACTCTTGTTCATCATAAGATTCCTCTCAAACTCCTGGGAACCAGGCTTCATTAAACACGACGAAGGATGAAAAGCTTTGTTATGGGGTGTCAGTGGTCACACTGTTATTTCATCAAATGTAGAGGCTGGTTGCAAATTTGGTTTATGCAATTTCCTTCCCTCTGTGGAAGGTCAGTATTTCATATCGGCTTAAAACGATCCTGTTCTCACGTCACCCGCACGTTTGAGAGTAGCAATGATCACTCCACTGAGCGACGTTTTCGAATCCACCAGCGTATTGTCGCGAGGGTGTGGAGTCAAGAAAAAACGGAACGGCCTGCGTTCTTGATGCAAAAATTCTGCAAGCAACAGCGCTGTTGCTTGCAGAATTTGATCTCTCTGATTAACGCACTATGCAATTATCGTACGCGTACAGTAACAGGAGCGCTGGTGGTCACTGCACCATCATCATCATAAGCCCTGGCGGTTAAAGTAAACGTGCCACGGACAGTTGGTTTCCAGAAACAGCTAAAGGGTGCGGAGGTGTCGGTACACAACAGGGTGCTGCCTGCGTATAACTCCACTTTTATGATGGTGCCATCCGAATCGCTTGCAGTTGCTCTGATTGTAGTGCCTGATGAACGGTTAATCGTTGCGTTATTGGCGGGTGAAGTGATTGTCACAGTGGGCGGCACGTTGTTTGGTGACGGTACGATATTGACAGTCACGGATTGGCTTGTGGTGACAGCACCATCGTTATCGGTGGCTCGGGCGGTGATCACAAAGGTGCCGGTTGCGGTCGTCGTCCAGTCGAAGCTGTAGGGAGCGGAAGGGTCTGTGTTCAACAATGTACTTCCTGCGAAAAATTCCACTCTGATCACGGATCCATCACTATCCGCGGCAGTGGCGCTGATGGTAACCGTGGAGCCTTTTGTTACCGTTGTATTGTCGGCAGGCGACATCAACGAAACAGTCGGTGGCTGATTGCCGAGAAAATTACTCTCACAGGTGAAATTATCGCCGTCATTATCGTCGCTGTTGCTGCCGTCTGAGCAGGCCGTGTTGCCCCAGATGATGCCGTCCAGGGAGGTGCCGACCTTGCGCTCGGCGCCCAGCAGATTCGCATTGCGGAGATCGGCATTGTTCAAGGACACATATGAAAGAGTGGTGAAGCTTAAATCTGCACCGCGTAAATCGGTGTTCTGCATGTCCACGTCGAATAATTCGGTACCGGTAAAGATGGCGTTTTGCAGAATGGAGCCTACCACGTCGAAGTTATTCAAATAGGCATTGCTAAAATTGGCGCCGCTGAGGTCAGCATCACGAATGAAGGCGAAATAGAGATTCGCACCGCGCAAATCCGCATTGATAAAACTGGCGCCGGGAGCATAGCCGTCATCCAGATTTGTGTTCCGCAGGCTGGCGTTATCAAACGTAGCTGCAACCAAATTCGTGGTAAACAGGCTGGCGTTATCGAGAATGGCACCGTTGAGATTTGCATTGGCAAGATCTGCGCCGCTGAGATCTGCCCCGCTAAGATCTGCGTTGCTGAGATTTGCGCCGCTGAGTTTTGCACTATATAAATTGACGCCCGCCATATTCCTCCCGCTGAGATCACAGTTCCTGAGATCAGCCAATGGCACCAGATTAGGGGGCTCCGTACAATCAGCGCCAACCGGCCCATCCGCCAATGTATAACCGGTCGACGTCAGAAGCATGACAACGACTAGCACGACTGTGTAAAGCTTTTTCATTTTGATACTCCTTTTGCTGGTCCATGGTTAGATGAAACAGAACTCGACGCGCAAGGTGCTGCTCGAATGCCATACGAAGTTTTTGCTTGAATGAAAAGCATCCCCCAGGGAATCCTTTGTTTGCAAGCAGTTCCTCTATGGATGCGTACGCATGAAACTGGAGTTTAGATGTCTTTGAGGTAGAAGACAGTCACCCGGTTTGCTTCATTCCCCTCGGGAGCACTGCCTCTACGAGACTTTGCGTGTCGTCCAAATAATAGGATTAGAGGTCCCCTTAGTTCTTTTACCCCTCGTACTTAGGCGTTGTAATAGCCATTGGCTTGTTCTCGGACGCATCCCAATATTGTTGCTCTCTGCCGTAGGCGTCCAGCGCCTGCTCCTCGCGGCGGATGCGATCTCGCAGTAACAAAGCGTTTGCAACGCCGAACAGAGCAGAAGTCAGGTAGGCAGAGTGCACCAGCGGCGCGGCCACCGTTTCTAGTTCAACTCCCAAGTAATTTGGATGGCGTATATATCGGTAAATACCACGCTGCACAAGTACTTCTCCAGGCACGGTCATCACCCGCGTCGACCAGCGCCAGCCCAATGTGCGGATGGCTGTAAGTCGCAGCGCCTGACCGGCTGCAAATAGGCTGAAAGCCAATGCTGCCAGCTGGGGGTGGAATTTGCGCCTGCCGACGAAGACTTCCAGCAGCATAGATGCGAACCAGGCGGCATGTAAGGTAACGATCCAGCGGTATGTTCCAGGTGCATGTTCACGCCCGCCGCGCTGGAAAATTCGCCGCTCGTTACGCCGGCTTAGGCGCAGCTCGAACAGGCGCTGTAGACTCAGTCCAGCGACGAAGCCCGCAAACAGCAGACGCGTTACCATTGCAGCAACACCAACTCAGCGCTGAACGCGGGACCCATCGCCATCAGCACTCCATACTGGTCCGGTTTGGGCTGAGTGCGTTTCAAAAACTTATCCAGAATTATGAGAACAGAGGCCGACGAGATGTTCCCCACTTCTTCTAGAGTCTCCCAACTCAGGGTCAGGGCTTTATCCGGTAGACCCAGGCCATCTTCCAACGCTTCGATTACTTTCGGCCCACCCGGATGCACCAGCCAGTGGTCGATATCCGCGATGGTCAGCTCGTGCTTGCCCAGAAAGGCTTCCATGATGGGCCGTACCTCAGACTGTGCCAAGCCGGCAATGTCGGCGCTGAGCAGAACTTTAAAGCCGCTATTGGTCATGTCCCAACCCATGATGTGCTCCGTCTCCGGGAAGAAATGCGACTGCGCATCGACTACTCGCGGCGTGGCCTGTGCTCGCTGCGCGCGAGGATGTTCATCGCCTACCATTAGCACTGCCGCGGCGCCGTCACCGAACAGCCCACTGGCGACCAGATTCGCCATCGACAGGTCATCGCGTTGGATGGTCAGGCTGCACAGCTCGACGGCGAACAGGATCACAGCCTCATCCGGGTGCCCCTGCAGATAGTCCGCTGTACGAGCGATGCCCGCCGCACCGCCCAGGCAGCCCAGCCCGAACAGCGGCAGGCGCTTCATGCCCCGCGAAAACGGGATGCGGTTCATCAGCCGCGCGTCCAGGGAAGGCACAGCGATGCCTGTGGTGGAGATAGCCGTTAACTGGTCGATCTCCTGCGGGCTCATTTGCTCTCGGTCCAGCAGGGCACAAATCGTTTGCTCGCCCAGCTCCAGCGCCGTTTCGATATAGGCGTTATTCCGCTCCTCAAAGGTTGTTGGCTTTTTGTAGCGTTCGAGGGGCCAGGCCAGGTACCGTCCATTTACTTTTACGTTGGTGTAGAACTGCTCCAGGGGTTTCAAGATGGAGGTCCGCTTCTTCTTCCACTCCTGTTGTGCGGCGGTGAGTAGCACTTTTTGCGGGTAATAATGTTCCGGAAAACCGGTTGTTGTAGAAACGATGATAGACATTCCAATCTCTTTCTAGAATTCTCTGAAGACAATACCCCATTCATGCGCCAGAAATACAAATTACCAATCCTGATATAGGCAACTTCACTATAAGATAAGCTGAACGGCTTAACAATGGGGTACATCCTACTACTTCGGTAGGAATTCCCCCTCACAGAGAACTATTTACCTCTCGAACCAACTGGGCCAGGAAGTGACAGCCGATGAAATACAGGAGACGTCACATGCCCCGTAGATCACTCACCATCGAGCAGATTTTACAGAGTGCCGCAGAATCTGCTTTATTTAGAATATGAATTTCAGCCTACAAGCACGTACAAAAGTAAAGTTACGCATGTTCCATGCGTGAGATAAGCGCAGCAATCCTGTGGACAAGCGGTAACAATGCAGCTTTGCTATCTATCGAAGCTCGCGGAAAAATTGGCGAACATCATTCCGCCATACCTCGGGCACGGTAAGGGCAGCATAGTGACCGCCGTGAGGGTATTCGGTCCAGCGCGCGATGTTATTTCCCTCCTCGCCATATTTGCGGATGGCAATGTCACCATCCTGAAAGACAGCGACTGCGGTGGGCACTCCAGAATTTGCTTTGGGCGCCCAGGCACCTGGGTCGTGAGCGTTCTCGTAATATAGCCGAATGCTTGAAGCAGCAGTACCGGTAAACCAGTAGATCATGAAGTTTGTTAAAAATCGCTCTCCCACTTCTGCAGGGTCCATCAATTGTGTCATCCAGGCCATCAAGCCAACCGGTGAATCGGATAAGGCATAGGCTGCCAACTGCGGTTGATTGGACTGTAGCAAGTTAAAACCGAATTTCACCTGCAGGAATTCCTGCATGACCTCCAACCGTTTCTTTTCGGCTGGCGTAAACGTCGCGAGATCGGCTTCATCCACCGGGCCCATCGGCATAAAGCCCATGGTCGCGGCATTGAGGTGCAGACCAATCAATTTCTCAGGCGCCAGGCGGCCCATCTCCGGGCCAATGATTGCGCCAGCGTCACCGCCCTGCGCCGCAAATTTATCATAGCCCAGGCGACCCATGAGCTCGATCAAGGCTTTGCCCATGCGGATATTGTTCCATCCAACCTCTTTGGTGGGACCAGAAAACGCATATCCAGGCAGGGATGGGACGACGACATCAAAAGCATCTGTTGCCTCGCCGCCATGGTGGAGGGGATCAGTCAGCGGTTCGATGTGCTCAAGGAATTCGACGAACGAACCCGGCCAGCCGTGGATCAGCATGATTGGTATGGCGTTCGCCGCTTTGGATTTAACATGGATGAAATGAATGGTTTGTCCGTCGATTGTGGTCCTGAAATGTGGCAGCTTGTTCAGCTCTGCTTCTTTTTTGCGCCAGTCGAAACGTAGCGCTTTTTTCGCCAGATCTTTCATCTTGTCAAGTTCTGGTCCGCCATAATTCTGCCCGCTGATGACTGCCGGCCAAATCGTCTTTTTGATACGCTCGTGCAAGTCGTCTACTTGCGCTTGTGAGATTTTTATTTTGAAACGTTTGATATTCATGTTCTCTCCTCTAAGCTGAAAGATTCCCAGATCCTCCAACTCACCTGCAGTCCCCGGCACTTGCGTCCGGGGCAAGTGTCGCTCAGGACAAAGGTGTGGGCCAAGCGCTCACACACATTAAAGTTATGTTTTGATTGTAAGTAACCAGGGATTAGATTGATTGTAAAAAATTAACCAATTGGCAAGAGGCGGAGATGCTGTGTGCGGTCTGGGTTCTCAGCGTGCATTAGACGACGAAGCCGCAAATAATCGGTTGGAGTGTGTCCGGTAAATTCCTTGAAATCCCGAATAAAATGCGATTGGTCATGGTAAC
>DAINRK010000251.1:0-6687 GCA_036741855.1 Anaerolineales bacterium | reverse complement strand
GGCGCAAAGCTGGTAATCAACTCGCGTTCAGCCAGCGCAGACGAGTTGGCAGAAACAGAGCGTGAGTTAAGAGGCCTGGGTACTGAAGTATTAAGCGTGGTCGCGGATATTTCGTCACGACCAGATGTGGAACGGCTGGCAGGCGAGGCTTTGGCGCGCTTTGGGCGTGTGGATGTATTGGTCAACAACGCCTCTGCTCTCGGACCTACACCCATGCCTTACCTCATCGATTATCCGATCGATGATTTTGAAAAAGTCTTTCGAACGAATGTGGATGGTCCGTTCATGCTGACGCGCGCCCTTGTCGGGCAGATGATCGCTCGAAAAACGGGATCCATTATCAACGTCAGTTCTGATGCTGGTGTGGTGGGATACGCAAGTTGGGGTGGATATGGCGTCTCGAAGGCGGCCCTGGATCAGCTCACGCGTACCTGGGCAACGGAACTTAATGGAACTGGCGTACGCGTCAATAGCGTAGACCCGGGCGACATGAACACACGCATGAAGCGCGCTTCGGATCCCGAAGGCGATGCATCCGAATGGGCAGACCCTCAAACAGTCACGCCGATCTTCGTTTACCTGGCCTCGGATGAATCAGCAGAGATCAATGGTCAACGATTCCTTGCACAGGAATTCGAGCCAAAGAAATAAGACCGGCCCCGTCTAATGGGAGAAGTCTAAACACAAAGTACACTAAGTACAGAAAGAGGAGAAAAGACCTTTGATGTCATGGGCTCCTTCGTGACCTTTGTGTCCTTAGTGTTTGAGTTGAAATTCCATGAACAAACCTGTGATCGAATTTGTCTTACCTTCTGAATTGGAGGCACACGAGCCGCCAGAGTTGCGTGGCCTGCGGCGCGACCAGGTCCGTTTGTTGATTTTGCCGCGGAGCGCAGACCAACCTCACGTCCACACTCGATTCGCTGAGATCGGGAATTATCTACGCGCGGGTGATCTACTGGTTGTTAACAACAGCCGCACATTGCCTGCGCTTTTGGAAGCCATAGATGAAAGCGGCACACAAGTGGAAGTGAGGTTGGCTCACCGCCGTGATGCCGATCGGTGGGACGCGTTGATTCTTAGCGGACGGAGGCATGTCGGTCGAACCGGGATGCGGCTCGACTTCGGCCAAAACCTTACAGCACAGGTCATTGCTCCCAATTCTGACTTGCCCTTTCTATGGCAGGTACAATTCGATATATGCTGCGCGGAGTTGCTGAACCTGATCTATCGAATTGGCGTTCCGATCCGCTATAGTTATATTGCAGAGGCTTTGCCACTTGACCTGTATCAAACGGTCTACGCATCCGCGCCAGGCTCAGTAGAAATGGCCTCTGCGGGAAGGCCATTCAGTTGGGAGATCCTTTTGGATTTGGAACGCAAAGGCGTTCGCCTGGCGACCATATCATTGCACACCGGCATCTCATCTACCCGGGATGATGCGATTGATGCTACTCATCCCAATTATGAAGAGGAATATGATCTACCCGAGGCGACCGTGCGCGCCATCCATGACTGCCATCAGCGGCAGGGACGCGTGATCGCAGTGGGAACAACAGTCGTGCGAACGCTTGAAAGTGTTGCTATGGAGCAAAATGGACTTACCCCCGCGCATGGCTGGACCCGCTTGCATATTGCTGCGGGTCACCAGCTTCGAGTCGTGGACGGACTGCTGACAGGTCTGCATGAACCTGAATCCAGCCACCTGGACCTGTTGAGCGCGTTCATTGAACCTGAGAGATTGAAGACTGTCTATCTTGAGGCCATCAAGATGGGCTATCTATGGCATGAGTTCGGGGATATGAATCTGATTATCTAATCAGGTTGATACAAATTGCGATATCTGGCATTACTCTACTTATATAATCACCACCTCATCTAAGTTTTCTTGAGGTTCAGGATATTTCATTTTCAACTCCTCCAGTGTTTCGACCAGAACAGAAGCAATCACCAGATCGCGAAACCATTTGCGATTAGCAGGGACAATATGCCAGGGGCCATTGTCTGTGCTGGTTTTGTTCAACATATCTTCATAAGCCTGCATATAGTCGGGCCAGCGTTTGCGTTCCTCAAGGTCCGCAATGTGGAACTTCCAATGTTTGGTTGGATCCTCAAGGCGGGCTTGTAGCCTTTTCTTTTGTTCATCCTTGTCAATATGCAGGTAGAACTTCAAAAGGGTCGTTCCATTTTCGGCGAGAATGCGTTCGAATTCATTGATCTGGTCATAGCGTTCCTTCCATACTGCACGAGGGACAATATCATGGACACGTACAATAAGGACATCCTCATAATGACTCCGATTGAAGATGACGATCTCGCCGTTGCCAGGCACCTGTTTGTGAACACGCCATAGATAATCATGATCAAGCTCTTCAGGCGTCGGTGCTTTGAAACTGGCAACGCGCACACCTGCGGGATTGACACCGTCGAACACGCGGCGGATAGCGCCGTCCTTTCCACCTGTATCCATCGCCTGTAATATGATCAGCATCTTGTGCCTATGTTCGGCGAATAACAATTCCTGCAATTCTTCCAGCTTGCTATTCAGCTTTTCGACCTGTGCCAGCCCTTCCTCTTTGCCGCCTTTGAAATCGCCTGTATCATTCGGATCCCATTCGGAGAGCTTTATCTTGGTTTTTGGCTTGACCCGGTATTGTTTCATGGAACTTCCTTTTTTACATTCCTTGTTTTTCGAATTCAACTCATTATAATGTGCGAGCAGAAGAGATAAATCCTGATAAATTACGCGGAGGGTAATATGTTTGTCATAGCTCGCGCGATCACATATGCCACGCTCTTTATCAGCCTGGTACTCATCTATGTGCCGGCCCAACTCCTTTCCTGGTCGGGCATCATTCGACCTTCGACGATCGAAGTACAGCAGATTATCGGAATGATTGTCGGGGTAATTGGTGCGCTGATTGCTTTGTGGTGCGTTTTCACTTTCGCAACAATCGGAGGAGGTACACCTGCACCTTTTGACCCACCTCGCCGACTGGTGATCCGGGGTCCTTACCACTTCGTCCGCAACCCGATGTATATCGGTGCAGGGCTCGCGTTAGCTGGGGCGGCACTGTTCTATGAGTCCACGGTGCTTGTACTTTACCTATGCGTCTTTTTCCTGGTCACTCACCTCTTTGTGATCTGGTATGAAGAGCCAACTCTACGACAAAATTTTCGTGAAGAGTATGAAGCCTATTGTCGCCGTGTGAGACGATGGCTACCAGGGTTGACTCATTAGCTATATTATTTCCAAAGACGCACTTGCTTATGTTTAATTTTCGATTTCAGTTCATGTATGATGTGCGTTCTAAATAAATATGAATTGAGATGGGATGTCGTATTCCGAGTCAATTATGAACAAACAAAAAGGAGCGACGCACTTTGCGTGTCGCTCCTTTTTATGTTTTAGGCATACCCCCAGTACAAGATCAATCGAGGAAGGTCGCGAGCCAATCCAATACCACGGGAAGGTCCACGCGGTGATTCAGCGCAGTGATCCGGCCACAGAGGCGGTTCAAGTATCCCAAACGATATCCGCCCGTATGGACAGCTACAACTGTGTCTTCATTTTCGGGGAAGATGCCCGAGCCCGAATCGCCACCGCAACCTGCGCCCTTATTCGGTGAGGGAGAATCGCCAAGGATGAGCCACCGAGGATCTTGCGTGCCAACCGACCCATTGCTGGGGTTGTAGCGTTGGACAGAGAACTTGCGGACGAATTCAAAGTTTCGGATATATGGGCCACCTCCAACGAGAACTCCAGCCTGTCCGTAACCCACATCGTTGAAGCGTTGACTCGTCTGACCGGTCGTGCCGATCAATTCATCGACCAAACCCGCGTCCGGTAAAGAGGCGGGGGTAATGCCTGCAACTGGTTCATCCAAAATGACCGCGCCGTAATCGGACGTGAAGGGCCAGTTTGCGTTCACATAGTCCGGGTGAGTGAACCAGGTATCAGACCTGTACCAGGTTCCGCCTGTGATCTCCCAGGTGGCAGGGTCCACAGAGGCCTCCGAGTCGAAGGACACCCAGACTTCATCTATCACCAGTTCAGGATCACCTGTGTTCGACCAGAAGAAAGTACAATGCCCGGCAGTCAGGACCAGATCTTCATCGATCAAGGTTCCTGAGCAGAACGTAATGCCGGGAACGAGCAGGAGGGCACCATAAGGATGTCTGTTTCCATCGGGTTGGCCACCAGTGATGGCTCCTGCAGGAACGACAGCTGTCAGCGCAATTACCATAACAGCGAAGACAACAATCAACTTTTTACGCATATTCAATTTTCCTTTCGGGGATTGGGATTTGTTTTGTGCGTTGGTGCAGTTCTTAATGTAGTCTTAATTATAGGGAAGAAGTATGGATTTCACACAATACCAGAGAACTGTTTTCAACGAGAGTCTTTCTAATGACAAGAAAAAGGATGGGAGACTGTCGTTTTATGCCAGGGATTGAAATCAAGCTCAAATTATGTATACTTCCTGTAAACAGGAATGAAACCCCTGACATCAAAGTTATCGATTCAGTGATGTTAACAGAGCCTGTTCTGCAGGCATTAATTTGCCAATGTGATCCCTACTTTATTCAAAGGATATACCTACATGAGCAATAGCCGTTCATTCGACCGCGCCGCAGATATCTATGACCAGACACGACCTTTATTCGAGCCTATCGCAAAACATGGTCTTCAAGCAATACTTGATATAACCGGACCCAATGCTCGTATCCTGGATGTGGGGACAGGCACCGGGCGAATAAGTGTTCCGCTATTAGAGCGTGGCATGGATTTGATCGGATGCGATATTTCATCCAAGATGTTATCCCGTCTGAAGGATAAGTTCCCATCCGCTCGCATTTCTCGGGCGGACGCATCGCTCCTACCCTTCTTGCCAGCACACTTTGATGTGGTATTGACGGTGCATGTGATGCATTTAATTCCCCCATGGCGTGAAGCCTTGCGTGAGTTCCGGCGAGTGCTCAAGCCGAAAGGTATATATCTCAATATTAGGACCTGGGCTTATGTAGGGGTCTCTGTCCGCGAACAGATTCGTACGCATTGGCGGCGATGGCTAGAGACGCAAGGCGTAAGCGCTAGCGCGGTCGGTGTACAAAATCGGGAGGAATTCCTGCAGGAGTTGCAGAGGCTGGGCGGACAGTCGGCAGAGGTGGAAGTGATTCGCTATCCGATGCCTTTTATATTGCGGGAAGAACTGGACCATTTTGCGTCTCGTACAAGTTCAGACATGTGGGATATTCCCGATGATATCTTTGAAGAAAGTTTGAAAGAATTGCGCACGTGGGTGGAAGGTGAATATAAAGATCTTAATCAGGAAATCGAAAATGAAGTCCGATTTGTGATCGATGTAGTGCGATTTGAAGCCTAACGCATCTGATGAGTTCCTGATTTTCTCTATTTGACATTCGTATAAAAATGACTACACTATATTTATGACAGTGCTTTAACAATCTTCCCCTGATCGCATGTGATTGCACGCCACTGGTTGATTTCTTGCCTGATGTGAGTCCCGTAATTTTACGATACCAAATTTTGTAAATAAAAGGAGCTACAGACGATGGCAAACCAAACCGTGTTCCGTTCCAGAAAGTTTTTATCTGTATCCACCAGGGGTCTGCTTTTACTGGTGCTGATAATCGGAATGCTACCAGCACTGTCAGCGGGCGCCCAAACATCCAACCTGGCGCTTAACAAGCCAGTCACATGTTCATCGATTGAAAACGCTGGCACGCCATGCACAAGCGCGGTAGATGGCAACCTTGGCACGCGCTGGTCCAGCGCATTCAGCAATCCGCAATGGATTTACGTCGACCTCGGTCAGACGTACACAATCAGCCAGGTGATTTTGCGCTGGGAAGCGGCTTATGCTACTGCCTTCCAAATCCAGACTTCGGCGAATGCCTCCACCTGGACAACGATTTATTCAACAACTACCGGAACTGGCGGCACTCAAACCCTCAATGTGACGGGTTCGGGTCGTTATATCCGCATGTATGGTACAGCCCGCGCCACGCAGTATGGATACTCACTGTGGGAATTCGAAGTCTATGGTTCGGGCAGCGCCACGAATACGCCAACCCATACCAACACCCCATCTGGCAGCACAAATCGAGCGCTGAATAGGCCAGTCACATGCTCCTCGGTTGAAAACGCCGGGTTTCCCTGCGCGAGCGCTGTGGATGGTAATGTCGGCACACGTTGGGCTAGCGCTTATAGTGCAAGCCCTCAATGGATTTATGTCGATCTCGGTCAGACCTACACCATCGCTCAGGTGATTTTACGATGGGAAGCGGCGTATGCGACATCCTTCCAAATCCAGACCTCGGAAAATGCCTCCAGTTGGACAACGATCTATTCAACCACCACTGGCACGGGCGGCACGCAAACCCTCAATGTATCCGGGTCCGGACGTTATGTTCGTATGTATGCCACCGTCCGCGCGCTGCCGTATGGTTATTCACTGTGGGAATTTGAAATCTACAGCAGTGGCGGTCCAACACCTACCCCCACTCGAACCAATACTCCGATGGGGCCAACGAATACACCCACAAGAACCAACACACCGACCCCCACGCGGACAAATACCCCATCTGGCACCAGCATCCTGCTTTCTTACAACAAGCCAGCAACCGCTTCGACCTCGCAGAATAATGCCAATTGTTCAGGAT
>DAINRK010000250.1:0-6689 GCA_036741855.1 Anaerolineales bacterium | reverse complement strand
TATCTCATGAAATTATTCTTTTATCTTCGGGCTAAACCAAATCACCAGTATTACTGCTACGTCCGCAATTACGATGGCTCCTGCCTTGATGGCAAAAGATGTTGGCTTCAGTGAATCGATATATGCAACATCCTCGGGGATGAATTCACTCGGAGTGGATGCTACACGTGCTTCCAGCGCCATCCACAATTTTTCGGCGCGTTCCTGATGTGCTGAAAGGGAAAAGACACTGAAGGCAGCTATTGCAACAAAAACCACTGATATGAGCAAGCGGACTCTTACCCTCGAAACAATTTCCGGGTTCGCCAACGAAAAGCCAAGCGCGCCTAGCGAAATCACGAGATGCAGGTTCCAGAAGTCAATGAAGCGTTGAGAATGTTCGAGTAAGATGCTAATCAGTCCAGCGAATTTTTCCATGCTCCTATCCTTTTCCTCCAACGAGCCGTCCGTTTTTTAGGCACGGGGAAGAATTCTTTAACTTTTATTCTCCCTCATCATTTTCTTCTTCATCTTCCATTGATTCTTCTGTTTCTTCAAAAGTTTCTAATATTTCACGGGCTTGCTGAATTACTTCATTGGGAACAAAAATCTGAACCGGCGCGAACGGGTTGGCATAGGTGGAGTTTGAAATCGAGTCCTGGATAAGCACTACCTCAATCCCTTCGTTCTTCAGAAGGTTTTCAAGAATCTCTGCCTTCCAGCGACCGAGCACTTCAACAAGTTGGGTGAACTTCATCTCATCCATGATTTCTCTTTTGTGTTTACCATCGATCCCAATGCACGATATCCTCCAGGGGCATCCGTCCACCTTTCTTCGGTGGGGCGGTTAGCTTCTCTTCGTCCACGGGGAAGCCGAACGATATCGCGATCCGCAAATGCCAATCCAGTGGAAATCCCAGAATCTCGCGCGCTTTCGACGGCTCATAAATGGATGCAAGACAGGAACCCACACCCAATTCCAGTGCCATCAATTGCATAAATGCCGCGGCCTGGCCCGCGTCGAACAGGTCCTGGAATTTTCCCTCGGGGTTTGGAGTGACGATGGCGACGCCTAATGCCGCGCCCGCCAAATGACCCGCGTAGGTGCCGCATTCAGATAGCTCTTTCAATATTGCCTTATCCTGGATGGCAATGAACTGCCATCCCTGTTCGTTCTTCGAAGATTGAGAGCGCCGTCCTGCGTTCAGGATATCGTGAACTACCTTATTCGGCAACGGTCGATCTTGAAATTTACGAACGGCGCGTTTCAATCGAATGGCAGCAGATACATTCATAATACCTCTTTTATGGTGGGCGAGCGCTAGCAGTCAAGACCACACCTTTAACCCAAAACTCTCTCGACTTGCCGCACTTCAAAAAATTTCCTCTCATTATACCGATTCAAACCTGAAAATAAGGGCTGATATAATACGCAGGCTTTACAAGGAGAAGTGAATGGAGCTCACCTCGCAGCGCCGCATTGGATTGATCCTCGGGCTTGCCCTCGGGTTGGGATATTCCCTTTCATCAAATTTGATTAACAAATTTTTCCTTCCAGATGTCCCGCTTTTCGTACCATGGCCTGGGACGGTCGGTTTAATCATCCTCACCACAACAATGTTCGGTGTATTGGGTCTTATCGCGGCCTGGACGGAAGAATCGCTGCCGGGCGTCATTGCTTCTGCTCTGGTTGGCTCCGTTGTTTCCTCGCTATGGATCATCCTCAATGAGGCATCGAACAGAACCGGCGCGTTTATTACCTTATTCCTTGTTTTCCTTCCACGCGTATTTTTCTACCTTCCATTCAGTTGGCTGGTGCGATGGTTAGTGTCCAGGCTCGAAGTATCTTCCTATCGAAACATTGCCCCGGCACGCAGATGGTTATCTGTGCTCCTATCATTTTTACTCGCCGTTCTGGCGGGAACATTTCGCCTTTACCCTGAAGAAGTTCGCGAATCGCTGGTCAGGATGGACGAATTGGTGCAGCTCGGAATGCAGGCAACGACTCGAGATTCACTTCCCAGGTCGCTTCAGTCTGTCGAGGGTTTTGTATCCAATGCGAATGGCGATTACAACTTCACGATTGGAGCAGACCCCGATAATCTGCCAGTTCAGCGCCCAGTCGTTGAGTTTGGCGCGATCGAGCCATTTATCATTACAAGATTTGAAAATGGCTTTCGATTCGGATGTGTGTTCTCTCCTCCGTATGTTGTCCCGGCATGCATTGATTACTGATGTATTTCGCGCACCCCACGGATACCCGGACAATGTGAGAGGAGGGACTGTTTGTCAGTCCCGTAGTCGAAGCGCGCTACCTAACAGGTATAATTTAGCACGTGGAATCTTACAACTTTAAGTCCTTTGCCATACCTTCCCTGTTGTTGATGATTGTTGGATGGGGTGGTTTGGTTGCGATTGTGAACCTGACCTTGCCCTTCGTGTGGTTTCGATGGGGATTCTTTATTCTCCTGATCGCTGCAATTACGGGCACCGTGTTGCCAATTGTTTATTTTTTCCATCGCCGTTTTCCGAGCGGGCCTCCGGCTGAACCAAATGTCATTACTCGACAAGCGATGTGGTTTGGTATCTATGGTGCAACTCTTGCCTGGCTTCAGCTTGGTCGTCTCGTGACGGTCTATGTGATACTTGGGCTTGCAGGTGGGCTGATCGCCATCGAATACTTTACACGGCTGCGCGAGAAAGCCCGTTGGAAACCTCCCATCACCTCTGATGATCAGTCTTCGTGATCTACCGTCCGTCGATGTTGTCCTTCAAAGCGCGGGAAAACTAATCGAGGCCTATGGTCGACCATTAACTCTGGATGCCATCCGTTTGACATTGGATGAAACCCGCTCCCGATTCAAGCTGGACCTCGAAACTGCTTCGCCCTCAATGGACGTTATCCTAACCCAGGCCGAATCTCATCTCGCCCAATGGACGAGTCCGACTCTCTTGCCGGTCATCAACGCAACAGGAGTGATCCTCCACACCAACCTTGGGCGCGCACCCTTGAGCGACTCGGCCATCCGTGCAATGGATGAAGCCTCGCGAAATTATTCCAACCTTGAATACGATCTCGCCAAGGGTCAGCGTGGCTCGCGATTGGCTCATGCAGAATCTGTTCTGAAGAAACTTACAGGCGCAGAAGCAGCAATTGTCGTAAATAATAATGCTTCGGCAGTGCTGCTAGTTTTGTCCGCGCTTGCGAATAAGAAGCGGGTGGTCATTTCACGAACACAACTCGTCGAGATCGGTGGCGGCTTCCGCTTGCCAGATGTGATGAAGCAGTCTGGCGCGAAACTTCTCGAAGTAGGAACGACAAACAAAGTTCACCTCTCGGATTATAAAGAGGCTCTTGAAGAACCCGCCGCACTCGTGATGCGCGCACATCGCTCGAATTTCAAGATCGTTGGCTTCACCGAAGAACCTGAACTCAAAGACATTGTTGAAGTTGCACACGCGGCAAATGTCGCTTTCCTGGATGATCTGGGCTCAGGTGCGTTGCTTGATACAGCCAAGTATGGGCTCGCGCACGAACCAACAGTGCAGGAGTCACTCGCCGCGGGTGTGGATTTGGTCTGTTTTTCAGGTGACAAATTATTGGGCGGACCTCAGGCCGGTATTATCCTTGGCAGAAAAGATTTAGTTGATAAGCTAAAGAAGCATCCACTGGCGCGCGCTGTGAGGGCGGATAAGACCTTTCTGACATGTGTCACCGCGACATTGATCCACTATCTCAAAGATGAGGCCGAGAGAGAAATCCCTATCTGGCGAATGATGTCTTTCACGCTGGAACAACTCAAAGTCCGCGCCGAGGCGTGGCGGGACGCGTTGGGACACGGTGATGTAATTAAATCCGAATCAACCGTCGGCGGCGGGAGTCTGCCGGAGGAGTCCATGTCCACCTATGTGCTGTCATTGAATGTCAAAAGTCCTGATAAATTCTTGAGGAAATTGCGGGAGGGGAATCCACCCATCATTGCCCGCGTCGAGGATGATAAAATCCTCTTCGACCCGCGCACCGTACTGGATGATGAATTATTGCTGAAAAAGTTGCGAGCCTCGCTAAATCTTTAACGCGAATGGCACGAATTGGCGAATATCGCGAATAGAGTTGGACATGTCTGAAACTGTGATCATCGAAAAAGAATTATCTTATTTGATTATGCAGGCAGCTTTTGAGGTGTATAACGAGTTGGGCCCAGGTTTTCCCGAATCTATTTATGAAGAAGCAATGAACCGTGAGCTAATTCGTCGCGGCATTAATTTGGAACGGCAAAAGGAAGTTATGGTTTACTTCAAGAATGAGCCTCTTGGCAAGTTTATCTTGGACACTATTGTCAATGGACGCGTTATTCTCGAATACAAAGCAGTGAGCGAAATTGCTCGAATTCATGAACAACAGGCATTATCATATTTGAAAGCTACCGGATTGGAACTGGCAATAGTTATCAATTTTGGCGCAGACCGTGTGCAATCGAGTCGTGTGGTAAACACCAAAGGTAAAGCTAAACTTCCACAGCGCATTCCACGTCCGCGCAAAATATTCCATCTAAAATAAAATAGAAATTCGTGTAATTTGCTCATTCGTGAAATTCGCGTTAAGAAGGAGACTAATGAAATCAGATCTCGATACCCTTATGCAAGCCAGAAACCTGGATGCCATCCTCGTACTGGGAAATGCCGACCATAACCCGCCTATGTATTATTTGATCGGCGGCGGGCATGTGAGCAACGCGGTGTTGTTCAAAAAATGTGGCGAGCCGGCTGTGATCTATTGCAACGCAATGGAGCGCGAAGAGGCTGCCAAAAGTGGCTTGCAGGTGATTCCGACGCGTCTAAGCGCAACAGAGACATTGCTGAAAGACACCAAAGACATTTTAGAGGCGCAGGACATAACCTCGGGACGCGTAGCTTTATACGGCATATTCGATGTTGGCACGACTCTGGCTCTGATTGATGCTCTGAAGAGAGCCGCGCCGGAGATTGAATTCGTCGGCGAGGAAAAGGAGGATTCCTTGTTTCTGTACGCCATGGAGACGAAGGATGAGGCTGAAGTGGAACGCATCCGCAAAGTGGGGAAAATCACTAGCGAAGTCGTCGGGATGGTGGCAGATTACATAACTTCCAGGGATGTGCGTGACGATGAGGTCCTGCTTCATGAAGACGGCAATCCGCTAACAATCCGAGATGTGAAAAGCAAGATCGCCCTCTGGCTGGCTGAACGCGGCGCAGTGGACGTGGAAGGCTGCATCTTTGCGATCGGACGAGATGCAGGCATCCCACATTCTGTTGGGAACCCTGATGACCTCCTTCGGTTAGGGCAGACAATTGTCTTTGATATCTTCCCTGGTGAAGCAGGCGGGGGGTACTTTTATGATTTCACGCGGACATGGAGTTTGGGGTATGCTACGCCTGAAGCGCAGAAATTGTACGATGAAGTCCAGGATGTTTATGACAAGGTAATAGATAACGTTGATTTGAATGTTAGCTTCAAAGAATATCAGAAGATGGTCTGTGACGAGTTCAACAAGAATGGGCATCCCACTCCCATGCATACTGGTGGAGTCCTGACAGAAGGCTATGTCCACTCGCTGGGGCATGGGCTTGGGTTGAATGTCCACGAGCGCCCCTGGAGCCGTCATACAGCAAACGGGGATAATCTCTTGAAATCAGGTGTGGTTGTTACCATTGAGCCAGGGCTGTATTATCCTGAAAAAGGGATGGGTGTACGCATCGAAGATTCCTATTGGGTTCGTCCAGATGGCACCGTGGAAAAACTGGCCGAGTATCCATATGATTTTGTTCTGCCGATGAAGAAATGGAAGAAGGAGTGATGTCATTCCGAGGAGTCTCGCGCTGAGCGGAGTGTGGAGCGTTCTTCGCGACGAACGCAGACGAAGTGCAACTAACAAAGCAATCGCCCATTTTTCGAGGAGATTGCTTCGTCAGTCCTTCGGACTTCCTCGCAAAGACACGATGCAATTATGTCTGACCCAAAAGCAACTCGCATTCTCGCTATAGAAACCTCGTGCGACGAGACTGCGTGTGCGATCATCGAAAATGGACGCGCGCTGCTCGCTTCAACAGTGGCGTCGCAAATGGATATCCATGCGCGCTACGGTGGGATCTTCCCCGAAGTCGCTTCGCGCCAGCATGTGCTGAGCATTATCCCCGTCGTTGAGCAAACTTTGGTTCAATCCAACCTCGCGTTGAAAGATATTGAAGCGCTTGCGGTCACACGCGGTCCTGGTTTGGCAGGTTCATTGGTGGTTGGCATGAACATGGCGAAGGGCCTTGCTCTTGGAACCGGATTACCTTTGGTTGGGGTGAATCACCTCGAAGGGCACATTTATTCTTCGTGGATTTACAATGCGGGTGAAACTGTGCCATCAGAACCAAAATTCCCTCTGATGGCGTTGCTCGTCTCAGGCGGACATACTGAACTGAATCTCATGACGGATCATTTGACTTATAAACGTCTCGGCGCCACTCTGGACGATGCGGCTGGTGAGGCTTTCGACAAAGTCGCGCGGCTGTTGGGACTTCCATTTCCCGGCGGCCCATCTATTCAAAAGGCATCAGAACATGGAAACGCGACCCGTTTCAAATTCCCGCGTGCACGGCTCGATAACCCGTATGATTTCTCATTCAGCGGGCTTAAGACCGCAGTATTATATGAAGTTCAGGCACTAAGGAAAAAAAGCAAT
>DAINRK010000249.1:0-6693 GCA_036741855.1 Anaerolineales bacterium | reverse complement strand
CAATAACGGAGAACCTTGCATTTTGTTTACCGCTTGTCTCCTTAAAAATTTAACATTTTTATATAAATTTACAGACTAAAAATCAACTTCAAGTTTGCTACTTATGCGGCACCCTGTAAGTGAAAATAAAATTCTTAAGGAAGCAAGGTTGGAACTCTAATGGTCGGAAGGTTTGGGGGAACTTGAATCGTCGGAATGATCTCTGATGGAATTTGAATCGTTGGAACAACAGGTGGAACTTGAACCGTGGGAATGACTTCCGGCAAACCAGTTGGATTAACTGGAGGAATCACTTCAGGTGCCGATGGTGTAGAAGTTGGCACTGTTGGATGAACCTGAGGAATTTCAGTAGAAGGAAGCAGCGTCCTGATAGGAGCTGCAAGGGTTGGCACTATTTCATCAATTTGAGGAAGCACTTCTTCATTAATAATTGGTGGAACAGGGACACCTGACTCTTTCAACTCTTCCACTTGAGAATCAAGTGTTTGAAGGATAAGCGCTTCGTTCTCCGCGGTCATTTCAGCCCTCAGCCTGGCTGTAACTTCCAAATATGCCTCCAACGTCTCGACGTATAACTGGGTGTTATTGCCAATCGCGATCAATTCGTCCATTCTGCGATTCGCGATTTCCAGATCGGTTCTGACGGGATCCGATGAGACTGCGCGCCACGCGTTTTCACTCACCAGTTTCCATTCATACAATGGTTCGCCCGGCAACGCACTCTGAGCATATGCTGTCCCAGCCCCAAGGAACACCAATAAAGCGACCGCAAAATTTGTAGCTAATCTCATAAATGCGAAATTGAAGCGACTGGATTTCCGCGGATGTGCCTGCATTTGTTGGGTCAACCTGGCACGGACGCGGGCCTTGAACGCGGCGGAAGGTCGTGCTTCACCGAAACGTTCCAGAGAAGTGTGGGTACCTAGAACGGGCTTCAGCTGCTGGGCATGCCCGGGATGGCGGCTAAGGCACTCGTCAACATTCGAGACGCCCAGCTCCAGGTCGAGCAGGCATTGTTCCAGGATATTTTCAAATTCAGTCATACCAGTTCCTTTTCGTGCATATACTTTGAAAGTGTTTGTAACGCGCGCATTTGCAGTCCGCGGACTGTGCCTTCCTGTTTGTTCATGATTTTCGCGATATTTTCATTCGGCAACCCGGCAATATATTTCAATATCAGTACCTGTTGTTGATCGCCGGTCAGAGATTGAAGCCCATCTCGCATGGCCTCCAGGTCGAAACGAACTTCCACTTCCTCAGGCGGGCTTTGTATGTCAGAAGGTAAAGCCCTAATATTTTCGAGAGGCAGAAAGTCTTTTTTAGCGCGATAATGATCAATCACCAGATTTCTCGCAATCGTATAGAGCCAGGCAATAAATGGTGAACCACCTGATTTGTAACGATCCAGGTTTTGCCAGGCCTTCAGAAACACCTGCGAAACGAGATCCTCCGTGGTTTCGTCCTCCGAAACTCGGAATAGGACATAGCGATAGACGCGTTCTACATAAGCGTCGTAGAGCTGGGCGAACGCTTCAGAATCACCAGATTTGGCTTGTTGAACCAGTCGGGCCTCTTCTGGCAGAGGAGAGTCCGTAGGAGACGTTCGGTTGGTCCTCACAATCATTAATCTTAACGGGGCGGATGGGAATTTGTTTAAGCAAATTCATAACAATTTTCATCTGTCCTCCCAAATAAAAACGGGAACAATGTTGTTCCCGTCGGTTTTTAGAGACCTTAAAGGCTTACTTGGATTTCCGAACCTCATTTCAAGGTGAAAAATAACTTTCCAGTTCCGGGATCAAAACCCCAGCCTGATTCAAAGATTCCCTTTGAGATTGCAGCACAAACCGTATTCTTTCCTGGTCTTTCTCGCTATTTGCAGACTTGAACCGAATCAACAATCTTTGATAGTCTTCCAATGCCCGGACGCGACGCACCTCATCCCCTGAAAGCGCGACCAGTTCATTCACGCGTCGATTCGACAGGGCGAGGTCAGTTCCCAGCCTGTCCGGCGATACCATGCTCCACATGGTCTCACTTCGTAACTTCCAGCTATAAAAAGTGTCACCAGGCAGAGCACCCTGGGCAAAGACCGTACCACTTAGGAGGAAGGCCAAAAGCATGGACACCAGCGTGATGGTCAACCTCCAGAATACAGGAGAGACCCGCTTCATCTGCGGGTTCTCATGCATGTATTTGTTTAGTTGCGTACGATTGTGCGCCCTGAAGCTTGGAGTGGGCGTCACTGCCTCTTTTGTGCCGGCCAGGTTCGATGCCACCTGGAGAAGGGGCGCGAGCTGGGCACTGTGCTGGGGGTGACGCGCCAGGACTTCATCCATAGTTGATTCGCCGCGTTCGATCTGGCTCCAGCTTTCGTCGAATATTGTTTCAAAATCGTTCATGTGACCATCTTTTCTGCCAAATGTTTGGCGAGCGCCTGCAAGCCCCTCATCTGAAGGGCGCGGATCGCTCCTTCACGCTTGCCGAGGTGTTGTGCAATTTCAGTATTTGACATTCCTTCAATAAACCTCAAGGTCAACACCTGCTGCTGATCATTGGTCAGGCTTCGCATGGCTACCTTGATCGATTTCATTTCGACTGCCAGGTCTATTTCATTCTCCACAGCTTCGGAATAGTCAGGTTGTGACAATTGAACATCCTCAAGGGCTGTAGCTGATTTACGCGTACGATAATGGTCAATGACCGCATTGTGGGCAATCGTATAGAGCCACCCAAGGTATGGTGTTCGGCTGAATCGAAAGCGATGGAGATTACTCCAGGCCTTAAGAAAAACCTGCGAGGTGATATCTTCAGCCGTCTGCTGGTCATCTACTCGAAAATAAATAAAACGATAAATGCGATCCATATAGGCGTCATAGATTTTTCCAAACGCCTCGGCATCACCATCCTGAGCCTGGAGCACTAATTGGCGCTCGTTTGCCAGGGGCATCCTGGAACTTTTGACGCTTTCTGAATTCACTAAGCTTTGCCTCATATAATAACGAATGGTATCTCGAAACTGTTACAACAAAACACTCTCTCAAGGTAAGAGAGAGTGTCATATTCAACCTGGAAACTTTCAAGTCTGGATAAGTTTATGGTCCCGCCCGAGATCCACCTTCCTCTTCAACATACCTAACCGATCGCGTTTCAATATTATATCATTATGTAATAGGCGTTAAAACAAAACAGGGCAATCAATCTATGGATTGATTGCCCTGCGCTGTTGCAGGAAAATCCTAATAATCGGATGGATTACCTGTGAATTCGTCGGAGTGGCAGCCATGAGGTCTGTCGACAGTATTGGTTTGCGGCAAATAGGTTTGCAATTCCTTGATGGGTGCACTCCGAGAGTGACTCAGGTCGGCGTTCAAGCCCGCGTCGACGTGGGCTTGTCCGATCCGGGCGCCGGCGTTCAGAAATGCGCCTTGCACAGTGCTATATATTCCTACGATGAGGATAAGGGTCAATAATAGGGCAAATGCGACTTTAACGGTTGGCTTGGACATGGTCTGGTTCTCCTTCTTCTGTTTTGCCTGAGAGAAGCGGGCTTTCTGGTCCTGGTATGAAAGCCCTGAGTGTCATGTACGAATCGGCCACAACTTTTAGTGCCCCGCTTGAAACGACTTTAAAAATTATACACATTTGCGTGCTTGTTGGCAACCATTGGAAGCGTTCTCTAATCTAAGAACTTCCTGAGAATATCCACAAACACGAATGTAATCTAACGGTACCACTACGCGTCACGATGTGCCGTATTCATATAAACATACGTATAAATTTGAATTTTGGATTTCAACCTGCTAGGTAATTCAAGAAGGTTGCTTCTGTATATCGAACGTGCGTGAGATAAGCGTAGCACGCTGCGAGGCAGCAGTGTGGACATGCGGTAGAAATCATAGACCTCCGCAGATTCCCCTTAACACTCCGCGCCCAACCTTCTTATCACATCCTGCCCATCGACCTGAACCACAAACGCGCCAAACCCCTCCCATCGATGAATATCCACAACGACCTCCAATACCCCATCCTGGTTCAGATCGATGAAATTCGCTAGAGAATATGTACGCGGATAGGTCATCTCCGGTTGTTCTACATTGTAGTGATCGCCAACGACCAATTTTGTGACGGTATCGTTCCCAACGACCTTGCGCATCAAAACAATTGAATAATCACCTGCTTTTGGCGTATGTTGAGGGTCATCAAGGTGAGTAGCGCTGATAAAGACTTCATCTACCCCATCGCCTTCGATGTCCACGCGAAATACTTGCAGGGTACTCGGCGGAGGCGCAGTCACTCCCATTGCCGTCAGCCAGTCGATCACGGCCTGTTGATAGATCTGACCATCTGCAGAGAGTTCAACCACCTCGCGCTTTGTGACATTCCAACCATCTGCGACGCCTACAAATCCTGGTTCGTCCAGCCCTGGATTAGTATGGATGAAATAGTTTCCGCAGGCATAAGAAAATTGGGGCACCTTGCCCCAGATAAAATCCTTGGATATCTGAGTCAACGTATGCAGGCTATAAGTCGCCTCCCCTCCGTAGCGACTCACACTTGCATCTGGCGCAAACCACTCATTGGTGCTTACGCCACCCAGCAAAAGGAAGACGGATATGCCGTAGCGATTTCCTCCGTACATAACGGGTGAAAAGTCCTTGGGCCACACCACCGGGGTTGGAGTTATTGTAAGCTGGAGATCCGGCACAAATGGGGTGGGACTCGAAAGTGGGATTTCCGTCTCTGTTGGGAAAGGTGTGACAGCAGGCACAGTTGATTCAGGCTGGACCACTTCAATGTTAAAAACTGGATTTTGCAAACAGGCGGAAAGAGCGAATAAAGACAAGAGCAGAATCGAGTTTCGCAGATGCATCATGGTATTTCTCCTCTAGTGTTGATGACAGCTACAACGATATTTCTCTTTGAGTTGTTCCAATCTATCTCCCTTGGGTATAGCCTTGTGATTGAAACCAATCCGTGACCATGAATTGCAAATAAGAATAGAGCCTTAAACCTGGGTTGTTTTATATCTTCAATGGATGCAGAATCACCTAGCGATTAATGAGAATGCCGCAGCGAAGATCCAAGACTCTCACCGGGTACAAACCATGCACTTCATGAACGAACAAGCCACCGCCCTCCCACCATTGCCCGGAAAGGATAATTTCCAATGTCCCATCCCCGTTGAGATCATAGATGTGGTCAACATCGTATATGATCGGATATTCCATCCAGGGGACTGTATTGTAATAAATATCTGCAACCAGAGGAACAGTATATACCTGTGCTCCTATCACCTTTCGCATGAGCACCACTGAATATTTCCCCGGCCCCACCACATGCAGATCACCCATGGAGTTTGATATATTGGTTGCCACGATGATCACCTCATTCACAGAGTCCCCTTCCAGATCTACCTGCAAGATTTTCTTGATAGCTAACACCGGGGATTGAACGTCTTGAAGGAGAAGCCATTCCCGTAAATATTGTTCGTACAATCCGCTATCCTGCGCAATATTTTCAACAGGTCGAAAGATAACAGATTGCCCGGGCTTTACCCCCAGAACGGGTGATACATCACCGATCCCCTGATCCACAAATTTTACGCCCAACCAACCACACTGATACGCCCCCCCGGGCGGTGGTTCAGGCACCACAGCTGTTGCTTGAAAAGGCTGAAAGTTTTGATCGTAAAAATCATAAACCTGCGCGTTGCCAAGCAGGGAATACACTTCGCGCGGATACAGCCAGTTACCGCCAAACGTTGCACCCAAAAAGGCCTTTCCGTAAAAGATGGGATTGATCTGGTCAAATGTCAATTCAGAAGGGACTTGCGGCGGTCTCTCAAGGGTTGGCTGAACAACAGGTGTGACAGGAAGTGTGAATGTTGGAAGTGGTGTATTCAAAAACGAGAATGTTGGAAGACTGCGCGGGTCTTGTGTTGCCGACAATGGAATCGAACTTGGAAAAGCCTGAGCTGTCTCCGTCCCTGCTGTGTACGGAGTGGCTGTTTCCGCAGGTGCAGGGGTACTTGTTTCAGATTCGATAACTGAGTTTTGCGAGCAGGCAGAAAGGGTGATCAACAAAACGATTGTGATTGATTTTTGCAGCCTCAGCATAACTTTCCTCCATTATTGATGGTTACATATACAACGGTATCCCTCTTGAGTTTGTTCCGATAAAAAAGCCCAACCGTTTGAGGTTGGGCATGTTCAGAGACTAAAATCCTTCGAGTTTACTTAAGTCTGCTATTCCGTCAGACAGGTTGGCAACTTGCCCCACCAGCGCCAGCCGGTTCTGCTTGACGCTTTCATCTTCTGCCATCACCAATACTTTGTCAAAGAAAGCATTGATGGATGGAATAAGCTTGACCACGATGTTCAGGAATTCATCGATGGAGGCAGGCTGAGCATCAACATTCTTTTGGATCGCGTCGTAAAGATTTTTCTCTTCTTCCTCCACGAACTTCTTTTGATTCACTTTGAGCTTTTCCATATCCACTTTTGAGGATCGGATGATGCGGACACAGCGGGCGTATCCAGGAAGGATAGTAGACCAATCCTCCCGTTCGACCCACGCCTGGAGCTGCTTCACCGCTTCGGCGGATTTCGCAGGGTTCGCCGACTGCTCCGCAAGCACCGCGTCGACGACATCGTACTTGTAGCCCATATCGTTAAGCACCACTCTTAAGCG
>DAINRK010000248.1:0-6751 GCA_036741855.1 Anaerolineales bacterium | reverse complement strand
GTTTAGTTCTTAGCCGCGAATTACACAAATTGGCACGAACGGTTTTGTAGGGCGACGGTCGTCCGCCTTTTTATTCCATCCCAACCTTGCGCGATGAGATATCGCCTTACGAAAAAACGTGAATCAGTGGTCGAGCATCACGCTTTCATATTTTCCATCTGTGATTCTTGTGTCGATCCTGCCCTCGACAACATCCACCCCAGTGACGCACCGCCAACCAGTGCCGCGCCGATACTGCAATACAGCGTAAGCTTGAGCATTCCATATTTTCCAGGGACAGGTTCCCCCACTTCCCAACCGAAGCCGTATAACAATATCAATCCAATAGCCAGGAATCCCAGCCCTGCCGCAATCCCAGCATACATACCTGCTGACTTTTTCAGTTCATGGTAACCCAATTTGCTTGTTACCAGATATGCATTGATCGCGGTGATAATGACGATGGCAGGAACGAATATCGAGAGGAAATTATAGTGAGTAGAGTGGCGAAAATAGGGCAATATGTTAATTCTGGAAAACCCACCAAAAGAGATGCCCAGGAAGACCACCACCATTAGGAAAGTAAACACTGTGGCGCTCCATGAAAGCGCACAGGCTTTCGCCGTCGATTTGGCATCGGCGTGCATCAGGCGGGCGATCCCAAGTCCCCACAACCCGCCTCCGCAAAGAAAGACCATAAAGATCGCAATTAGATTCACCATGCCGTTGTCCGATGGAATGACTTCCAATCGCGTAATACTGTTTGGTCCCGCCAGGAAAAGGAAAGCCCAAACGCTTCCGGCAAGCGTGAACACAGTCCACAAGCCCAACAGGAGGACAAAAGTGATGGATTTTAGCTTCATGATGAGCGATTCCTTTCGGTGATTTCCGATTTCACCAGCATTCCTCAGAGTTGTATTCATACAAACCTCTCTTTCTGTAAAAAGGTGGCGAGAAGTCGTTTCACTCGCCCTGCGGCAATGCAGGCAGTGATTGCAAGTACATCCACACAGCCTTTAGCTCATCATCGGTCATCTGACCGAAATACTTCCACGGCATGACTGACTTCAATTGGTGCCCGCTGGGTGTAACGCCAGTACGCATGGTTGTAATGAAGTCCTCTTCAGACCAGGCATGCAACTCGCCACCCGGTGTCAGGTTGGGCGCGAGATACTCGGCATCTATTGTTATCATTCCTCCATTGAAGTCAGCCTTATGACACAAAGTGCAAGAGACCGCCAGGTATTCGCCGTATTCCACGGTCACGCCGGGTTCTGGCGCGATCGGGCGTGGACCGTCATGGTCAATCACGAGAACGTCGGGCGCGGTAATCTCTGGAGGCAACTGCCCAAGAGTCATCATCACGCGGCCTAGTGGACCCAGGTCCGCTTTTGGCAGTTCATTGTCCACTGGCGGCAGGTTCTTCAGGTAGGCGATTAGGTCAGCCAGGTCTTCATCGCTGAGGTAATACCAAATCCGCGATGGCATAAGAGCCAATCCCCTCCCATCGTGACCCACACCATGCCGGATGGCGCGCACCCAGTCTTCGTCAGTATTGGTCGCGCCCACGCCGCCCAAGCCCGAGGTCAGATTGGGAATGGACAATGTTATCAAGCCTGGTACGCTATCGGATTGACCGCTCCAAGTCTCCGTGTGACAATCCTTGCACATGCGGATGGTAGCGATGTGCTCGCCGCGCGCGATGGAGGCCTGGTCAATAGGGATTGTGATCTTTTCAACTGGTACATTATGTACCGTCCCACGGATGCTCTTCCATTTGACCGTGCCGATGATATATAGAAC
Source organism: Anaerolineales bacterium (assembly GCA_036741855.1). Lineage (GTDB taxonomy): Bacteria > Chloroflexota > Anaerolineae > Anaerolineales > Villigracilaceae > Defluviilinea. The sequence goes on along the minus strand of DAINRK010000248.1, from coordinate 4,969 downwards.
TGCGAAGGCAAGGAGGAGCAATCCAACGAGTCCGCCGACGATCTTGCCGATAAGTTTTAGAATCCTTTTCATTTGATCCTCTCCTTTGCAGCCGCAGTAACACCAACGCGAGGCGCGTTGAACAGAACCGAGGCATGTTTGCACTGCGGCGAATATATTATTAATTGCCTGTCAATATTTTTCTTTGGGCGCTGCCAGCGATTTACCCCCTGCTTCTACTCAGGCGAGCGCTACCAATGCTGCGACTTGTGATGTCAGGAAAACGGCATCTGCAATGATGGGCAATACATTCCAGCGCGGCAAACGCTTCTTATATAGTCCAATTACGCTGAAGCTGGGGGAGGTTCCGCGACCTTGGCATTTGCCTCTATTGAGAGCATGATGCCCAGACCCATCCAGCCGAGACCGAGCAACACACCGAGGCTGACCGTCACATACACAGCAGGGTGCACCACGTGCCCTCCGATGAGTCTCCAATCCCAAGGGTCTCGGCCCTGGCTCAGTGGCAAATAATACACGAGCCAGAACGCCATACCGCCTAGAATGTTCAGCAAACCCAAACCCAGGGGCAAGCCCCGCCAGCGATGCAGAGCTTTCCCGCGCAAGCTGGTGACGCCAAGCAGCACAATTCCGATGCCTAAGATGATCAGTCCCAAAGAGAGGATCAACATTGGTGGGGCGAGAAGAGTTGGATCTGCTACTATAGTAGCACTAGAGAAGCGACTGGAGGTGAAACCCCACCAATGAATTGCAAGCACCAGAACTGTGCCTATGATCCCCAAGATGAAGCCTGCCAACCCTAACCTTCCACCCTGCCCTGCCTGACGGGAATACAGGCCGACCAGCCCGCCCAGACCTAGTACCAAGGCTAACCCACCGGGTGCACCTGCGCTGAGCGGCGCGAGCCCTGACATTATATAGAATAGACCGGCAAACACACTGGCCACACTACCCCACAAGATGACTTTTGGAGAGAACATGTACCGACTCCCTGCCATGAGACGCTCTATGAGCGCGGTGACGAGCAAATCGGCAAAGGTATGAAGCCACAGGTCTATCACGCCGAATATCCCATTGCGATGATATTCATACCGAAACGAATCTCGAAAAACCTGTATCATCTGCGTTTCGTAATGTTCACGAAATTTCTTCGGGTACGCCACAAGCAGGGCACGGTAGACATGCACTGAAACCGATAACGAGTTTGATGAGGGGAAGGTATTCATTTGGCTTGGAAATTGTTACCGTGTTTATGCTGAAGCTGGGGGAGGCTGCGCGACTTGAGCCTCCGCTTCTGTCGCGAGCATGGTGCCCAGACCTATCCAGCCGAGACCCAATAGCACAAACTCAGTAGCGATGAGCGCATACCCTTGAGGGGGCCACGGATCAAAAAAATTTCGTCCCTGGCTCAGCGGCTCATAGGCTAAAAGAACAATCGTTATACCCTGTATGGTGTTTAGCAAACCCAAGCCCAAGGGTAAACCCCGCCAGCGATGCAGAGTTTTCGAACGCAAACTGGCTAGGCCAAGCAGCGCCAGCCCGATGCCCAAAGTGACCAATCCCAGCGAGCCCATTAAGACTGCTCGGCCTGCAAGAACTGGTTGTCTTTCAATACGCAAATGTATTATCGCATACGTTGGTCCTGAGAAGATGGTGGAACTCCACCATAGCACTGCAAGCACCAGAACCGTGCCTATGATCCCCAAGGCAAAGCCTGCCAGCCCCAACTTTCCACCCTGCCCTGCCTGCCGGGAATACAGGGCCGCCAGCCCACCCAGCCCAAGTACCAGGGCTAACACCCCGGCTACTCCTCCGCTGGCCGACACCATCCAGAGCATACCGCTAAACACACTGGCCACGCCACCCCACAAGGCGACTCTTGGAGAGAACATATACTGACTCCTTTCCATAATGCGCTCCATGAGCGCAGTAACAAGCAGATCAGCAAAAGTATGAAGCCAAAGGTCGATCGCCCCGGGCACCCCATTGCAATGATATGCTTCCCGAAATGAATCTCGAAAAACCTGCACCATCTGTGTTTCATAATGTTCACGAAACTTTTCCGGATACGCTACAAGCAGAACACGGTAGATCCGCACTGAAACTGATAACGAGTTTGCCAAGGGGGAGTTGTTCATGATGCATACCTTCTGAGGACAGCTACACAGACCTTGGAGTGCGGAGCAGTCGCTTGCTGCGCGCAACATCGACCAACTGCTCCAGACGTTCAGCTTCAGCCCGCACTATCTTCAGGCCGACGCCGGTGAGGCGATAGTAGCGCCGACGCTCATCATCAAGTTCGGGGTCCGGACGTTCGTCCGACTCTTCGATCCAGCCGTCAGCCAACATGCGCTTGATGGTCCCATACAGTGAGCCCGGGCCGAGACGCATTTTTCCTTGCGTGTGCTCCGCCACCTCCCGCATGATGGCGTAGCCGTGGTTCTCACCACCTGCCAGTACCAGCAGGATGTGGAACGCTGCGGGCGTTAGTGTGGTCTTCGGGTTGGAGGCAGTCTCATCCATAACAACTCCTTTATGAGCTCGATACGTATATCGAAGTCTGATATATCAGATTTCGATATAGTAGCACGGAGACGATGATTTGTCAAGCCATAACAGAACACTCATGGCAAGGCGCATGAGCATTGTCGTTGCTCATCGCCTGAGTACTATCTTGGCTGCTGATTTTATTGTAGTGATGGATCGAGTGAAGATTGTCGAACGCGGCACACCAGTGAACTACTCGCACTCAGTGCGTTGGATGCACAGTTATATGAAACGCAGTTCAAAAGAGAAAGAGTGTAGAGAAGATTTAGATGCCGGTGACAACTATTGATAGTTGGCTAATCAGAAAACAAAAAGGACTCACGACTGAGCCCTTTTTATGTTTAACTTGACCAATCAAATATCTGCTTTTTCAAGCCATATGTCCATGCCGAGGAAATCCTCAATGATATTTGCCTGTAGGAAGCTCGTTTGTGATACAAAATTTTGTATCTCATCTTTTGTATAAGCATTTTTGAGCAACGTGTGACGGAAGACGAATCTCGTCATCCAGGCATTGAAACCGCGCATATGCAAATCTTCCTTAAGATGTTTGTCAATATCTGTGAGCATTGTATTTGCTTATCACTTATCTACAATTCTTGCTGTTGATTTGATTTTAGTAATGGATCGTGGGAGGATCATCGAACGTGCTACTCATAACGAATTACTCGCGCTCAATGCAATGGATTATATGCTCAACTTTACGAAACGCAGTTTAAAAAGGAAAGAGTGTAATCAGACCTAACAGGTCTTTGATTTTATGGTTCGCTGTATGCAAAAAAATTATCAACGATCAGTCTGTAACCAGAGCCAGCCACATAAGCTCCAACTCCAACATATTGAAGTGGTTGCTGGTCTAAATACGATGCCACTAGCTCTCCGTTAATAAAAAGTTCAATATTACCTTGCACATAATATGCGCTCAAGGTATTTACTTCCGGGTATGGCCTGATCTCACCACGTGAGAATGGTATCAATTCATTCCATTCCCCCGACAGATATCTAAATAGATAATATACTTGAGTTTGCGCGTTAATAAAAAATAAGTAAAAAGTGCCTAAGGAATTGTTCATTCCAAAAACCAGGCCATAGGGCAGACGGGTTGCAATATCTGTTGCAAAATCCGCTTGCACATAGTACTTATCATAGACACGTATAAAGTTCTGTCTTTCACTAATGGCTGCGTGGTTGGAAAGGTTAGATTGAAGAATCATCTTGTCATTGATGACCTCTACCTTTCCGTTTGGATAATATAGACTCCAGTTGCTTAGATTTGAAGAAAAATCATCGAATCTAATAATACTTTTGTTTTCAGGCGAATAAACAAGAATCTGCGGAGTAGATATACTTGTGGTAGTAGGTGTTGGTGAAACACTATTTATTTGGTTAGAAAGGTCTTTGTTTCCAAAGCCAATTATATAGGTAACTATACAAAGACTCATATACAAGATTACTAGACATCCCCCTGCCAGCTTTGTAACCCATCTATATTTACGAACTTGCTTCGGTGCCTCTGTATCCACGTTACTTCCCCTCAATTTTGTCTATTATCAAATTGTCCGCGATTAACTTGAATCCGGTGTCATTGACGTAGAGTCCGACTTGGCCAGATTGGAATGAGGTACCTGAATCTTGATAAGTGTCGATCAATTTTCCATTGATATAGAATTCGACCATACTCTTATTTACATAGATGCTCAACTTATTGACAGATGGATACGACTGAATTTGATCGGTGATACCTGTCATACGCCTTGACCAGTTATCCGCATTGTAACGAAAAAGGAAATACTTTTTTGATTCTAAATTTATTTGAAACAAATAAAAATTATTACGAGCGTATTGCATGACAAACACTACCCCAAATCCCACATCGGTTAATCGATCAGTGGAGAGCTCTACTGAGAAAAAATATGGTTCCTTAAGGAATGGGCATTCGCTGCAGCTAGTAAGTGCATATGAGTTCTCGTCCAGAGACTCGATATACAGTTTTCCATCCTTGAATTCAAGAGAAGTAAGATGTTGGTCGCCTGTCCAACCATTTTGATTGCTGTCAAAATCCTCTCTGAAAATAGGCAAGGACCCGGGTTCATAATCTAAAGGAATACTCGGGATAGGAGTTTGTGGGGGAAGATTAGTTGCGAAAACATTGATCTGAGAGGGACTCTTCTGTAAATTTCTAGTAAAAGAAATTATGAAGGCAAAGTAAAGTATCGCGGCTAAGCAGAAAAAGAGAATATAACCTGCCAGAACAAGAATCTCGGCTGTATAACCTTCCTGTTTTTCTGAGAAGATATCCATCTTGTTTTAATTCCAGTTGAAAGTATTATACACACCTCAACCTTGGGCAAGGCAAACTATGTACCTTTTCCGCTTGCCATATCAGCCACTCACTCATAAACTAGAGAAAATGAAATTAAGG
>DAINRK010000247.1:0-6801 GCA_036741855.1 Anaerolineales bacterium | reverse complement strand
GATGAGCGCGTAGTACGCCCATGCGATACTGCGAATATCAAGTGTGATTACTGTCAATGTGCCGAGCAGGAAACCGATGTGAAAGAATACGAAAAAACTAAGTATCACGCTCGTAGCAAAGAGCAGGCTTGTGATCGCATCACCTGGAGGTTGAAGGTCGAAGAGAAAGTAGCCAATTGCGCAGGCCGGCAATGCCAGAATGCCAAGACCGAATAGCATTTCACCGGCGCTGCGAGCCAGCATGTGGAAGTGAAAATCGAGCGGTTTCATCAGGTCAGTGTCGATAGCACCAGTGCGAACCTGATTCGCAATATACCACTCCGGACCCACATCCAGGACAATATCCAGAATCATACCCAGTAAGGCATAGGTAACCATCTGCTCCAGGCTGATGCCGAACGCGCCAGGCGTCTGAGTATAAAGAGTTTTCCACACCCAATATACACCGTACATGAGCATATACACCCAGAAGAGTCGCATCCAGAATTCGAACCGATAAATAGCGTTCCCATGAAATACCTGTCTGGCAAATGCCCAAAAGATTTTCATGCAGCAGGCTCCTTGATCATATGAGAAAAGTTGAATTGAAGAGCGAAGTCTTGAAGGTTACGCGTTCTTTAGCTTCCAGAACTGCTATATCGAATCAGTGCTAGCTGCCATACAACCGAAACAATACCAACCAGCAGGAATGCAACCAGCGGAGATATATAACTTAACCACCACGATGGGCTAGCATGATTGACCTTATCCAGGAGAAACAACGCGGGATAATAATTCATAAACGCCACGGGGAGCAAGCCTGTCACGATGAGCCGAAATCCCATTCCGAATATATCAATTGGATATTGCTGTACAAGGTAATAGAACTGGCTCACGATAAACGATGTCCCGCGGGAACGTCCGGTCCAGAACCCGGTGCAGGCGATCAGCAAATTGATTGCCAGTACAATGATCCCTCCAGAGACCACTGAGGCAATAAAGAATCCCCACTTCCAGCCGTCCCAGTGCAGGTCCAGTCGGGTATAGGCAAGGCTGATGCCTGTCAAGCCGATGAAAACATTCGCCAACTCATTGAGTTGGAATTCCCGCCCCAGTAGTTGAATCAAGGGGCTGGCGGGGCGCAGGAGAAACTGATCAAAGGTGCCCTCGATCAGATAGTTTTCCAATTCACTGGTATGTGAAAAAAACACGCCATATAGACTGTACCCAAAGATCCACAAAGAATATAGAAACACGACTTCCCATAACGTCCAATCCTTTAGACTCGTGAACTGGGTGACAAGCACGCCGATCAATCCCAGGTTGATCACATTCCAGAAAAGCAGGCCAAGAATGCCCACGATGAAATTCGCCTGGTACTGCATTCGCGAGAGCAGAGAGATGTGAATGAGCCGGAAGTACAACTGCACCCCATTCATAATTCCTTCTTCTTAACCGCCCTGCGAGATAATGCGCACCTGGATCTGTCCCCAAAGCCAGCGGCTGATTCCAAACAGCGTTACCAGCCAGAACAGTTGAAACCAAACGGCGTGCGCAGCCGCGCCACCCTGCAGGACTCCTGTATAAATGGAAAGCGGTACAAATAGTGTGCCGCGAAAGGGAAGCAGATTCGCAAGCGTGCCTAGCACGCCCGGAAACAGCCAGAGCGGTAAAAACTGGCCGGAGAAGAAGCGAGACGTGGCATGAAGCACCCAATCGATGCTGTGGATCTCGATGGAAACAAACGCCAGCAGGCCAAGTAAATAGTCGAGGTGAAAATTCACCAAGTACCCTAGCAAAAGCGCGACCACAAACAGGAATCCGGATCGCGCATTCGCGGGGAGCTGGAGATCGAACAGGAAATAGCCCACCAGCATGCCGGGCAGTGCCAGCACCAAGACGCGGAACAGCATCTCACCTGTGCTGCGCGCTAGCATATGAAGATGAAAATCCAACGGCTTTAATAGGTCGAGGTCAATCGCTCCCGTCCGTACCTGGTGCGCCATGTAATAAGGCGGACCTGTAAAAAAGAGGTTGTTGATCGCCATGCTCAGCACCCCATAGGTTACCATCTGCTGCATGCTGACGCCAAAGGCGCCAGGACTCTCCGTGTAAAGAGTGATCCATAGCCAGCGAATACCATACATCAAAATGACGATGGAAGATGCCCGCAGCCAGAAATCAAAGCGGTATGTGGCAATTGCATGAAAATTCTGTCGAGCAAATGCCCAAAAGAGTTTCATTTAGCTTGTATATCGGTGGCTTCAGGTTTTCCCCGATAAATTGTCCGCACGATTTCCTCGATCTCCGGCTCTTCCACTGCCAAATCCAAGATTGGATAACGTGAACTGATGTCTGCAATAAGCGTCGAGGGTGACGTCTCGAAGCGATTGAAGGCAAACCACTTCTTCTTTCCTTCGCTCTTGTCCAGCGTTGCATAGGGCGCGGAGAAATCCGGCACTTCCTCCTCGAACTCAACAACGAGCTTCCGTTGTTTGCCATATTCCGCGCGGATCTGTTCCAGGCTTCCGTCATAGACAATACGGCCATGGTCAATGATCATGATGCGCGAGCAGACCTTTTCGATATCTGTCATATCATGAGTAGTAAGGAGGATCGTTACCTTTTGATCGCGGTTGATCTCCTTGATGAAAGTTCGCAATTTCTCTTTTGCCACGACGTCTACACCAATCATCGGTTCATCCAGGAAGAGCAGGCGCGGGTTGTGGAGCAGAGCGGCTGCCATATCTGCGCGCAACCGCTGACCCAGGCTCAACTGGCGAACAGGCGTGTTCTGAAATTCATTCAAATCAAGTAACTCATTGAAAAGCTCGAGGTTGTGTTTGTATTGAGCTTCAGGCACCTTGTAAATATCGCGGAACAACTTCAAACTTTCGATCACCGGGACATCCCACCACAACTGGGTCTTTTGCCCAAATACCGCGCCGATCTGGCGCGTGTTCTCCATGCGGTTTTTATGTGGGACGAGCCCATTCACTAGGACTTCACCGCTCGTCGGTACAAGTATTCCACACAGCATTTTGATGGACGTCGATTTGCCTGCACCGTTTGGACCGATATAGCCTACCAACTCGCCTTCGTTAATATCAAAGGAAATACCATCTACAGCGCGCGTCGTTTCGTATTCGGCGCTGAACAATGTACGTACGCTGCCGAGAAAGCCTTCGCGGCGTTTGACACGTTTGTAATCTTTCGTTAGATGTTTAACATGAATCATGGTTGACTACACCTCAATGGTTGAGAGTTTTCATTTTTCGATTTAAACGTCAGGCCCAAATATGACGAGGGGTCAAGTGTTTCACCCAATGTCCAGTCGCTCGGGAAAGCCTCCTCCTTCGCGGCGCGGATAATATTGAAATGCATATGGACCCATGTGGGCCAGCGCGGCTTACCGCTCCAGGGGCCCTGATATCCAAGCAGCTGACCCGCTTTCACGGGGATCCCAGAAGCGCCTAATGGGAAATCCTCAGCTACATAGGAGTCAATTCCATTCGCCGCGATCATATTCCCATAGTATGACCACAGCTTCGAGCCAGGATGTAAAGGATCATCATGTAATATAGCGACCGCGTCCACCCAATTTGGCCAACGGATGAGCAAACCGTATGCTACAGCATAGACAGGTATCTTACCTTCATTTCCCTGGCCGAAGAAATCGAGACCTCCATCCTGCCACTTGATACCGAGTGTACCATCACTTGGCAATTGCCACACCGCGCCTGGGCAGGATGTAAGACCAGCAGAAGCGGTGCGCTGAACAGCCTTATACACTTTATTGTCGGCGATTATGTCGGCGAGTACATAAGAATGATTGATTGCGTTTACCATCTCGGGTGTCCAACGTTCATTAGACCATGGCCGGTCATAGATAATAATCGAGGAATATTCTTTTTGATTAATGCTTTCGAGCAGTGGTGTTTGATCCCACTTGCCAGACCAGGCCAGTTGAGTCACTTCAAATGGTTGAATCACCAGCGGACGCCCCTGCAATGTGAGCATACCCATATATTCATCGGCGAGAATCGGACCGGGCGTCTGAGCCACCCAGGATTCCAATTCACCGAGTTCATTAGAGGCTGCCCGACGCTCTCGCAAGTCTCCCGTGTAATCCTTCACCGTTATGTGCATCATTTTCACTAAGCCAAATGCCAGCAGGATTAACAGCGCGGCTCGCAAGCTGTGAAATGACAAATGTAAGCGACTCCATGCAGTAACGGTACCCGTTGCAAGACTGACTGCCGCGCATAACTCAAGAAGATAATTGACGTTTGAGCCGATCTTGCCAATCGTTGCAGCTGATACTAGGGCTCCGATAAGGTATGGAGTCGCCAGCGTCCACAACGGATTCAGGCGCGGGATTAGAACGACAGAGAGTCCTCCTATCAGAAGAGGTATGAGAGCAGCTTCCCTAAAACGGCCCCAGTTATATTTTAACAACTCCATTTTGAATTCATTAATGTTGGCAGTCACAATGTTGAAGTAGAAGCCACCCCGCGTGAGTGCATTGAGGGTGAAAAACAAAACCAGTGTCAGTCCACCGACCAGTGCTGCTAAACGCAACGCTCCTCGCCAGTCCCGCGCCAGCAGCCAAACGAATCCAGCCAACGGCGCGGCCAGAGCATAGGATTGACGAGTGAAAATGGCGGCGACAAGAAGCAAAGCAGCAGCCATGAAACTGCGACTCGATATCGGCACCGTTACGAGCAGGCATAATCCACTCAAACTTAGGGCAAGCGCAAGCATATCGATCCGCAGGAGCGGCGACCAAAATACAACAAAAGGGAAAGCCAGAAACGTGAAGGCTGCACTTAACGCGGCGATTCGGTCGCTCGTTGACACGTATATGATACGAGCGAGGCAGAGGCTCGAAATCAACGCGCACAATATCGAGATCAACCTGCCAACGAAAAATGTGGAGGCAGGACCAAATAGCTTAACACTGATGGATAATACGGCTATATAGAGTGGTGGGTAATTTGAAATGGTGTATGGTGGAGTGGAAATATCCGCGCGATAAATATTTTGTCCAGTTGCAAGTCGCATCGCCTGGTCCACAAGTGGCGCCTCACCATAATCTAGAGAATAGCGATGTGTGATCGCGAGAAACTGATATGTGAGACAGATGAGAAGGGTAACCGCTGAAAAAATGAGGAACATGATTTTGGCTCCGTCATCGAGAACCATCCCTAGTGATGTATCCAGCTTCCTCAATTTTTGCATTGGTCGATTTTAACTGCTTTCCGAGGGCCAGCGGTTATTCATGATGATCGCAAATGCGGCGATAACAAATATGATGACGATACCATATGCATATCGAAGGCTGAGATGGTCAGCGAGCCAGCCCATTAGAAGAGGGGCAGTCAATAGCGCTGTGCCAACACTTAAGGACACTCTGGCGCTGGCCTTATTGGTTTGATTGGCGGCTAATCCAACCGCGATGGATAATGTTAATGGGTATGAGTTTGCGACACCTAACCCGGCGATGAACAGGCCAAGAACATTGAGCGCGGATACACGAGTTAGCCAGAAAATCAGGAAGCCAAGTAGTGTTACCCATAAGCTCGCAATCAAAAGCTTGGGACTGGATAAGCGATGTGCGAGACGACTCCCAGCAAAACGACCTATTAACATAGCTGCCGGAAATACACCAAACGCCAGCGCGGCCTTCGTTCGCGGCAATCCCGCCACATTGGTAAGGAAATCCGTTGCCCAAACGGCCAGGGACATTTCGGCTGCCACGATAAGAAAGAGGACGATCCAATAGAGCCAGAATGAAAGTGGCAGGTTTCCTTTACCTTCAATTGTGTCCAATTGCGCAGCGATACTGTCAGGAACCAACTGATGACGAAAGGATCTAGCCAGTAACAGGAGAAAAAATATTACAAGAACGGGCACCAAACGCCAACTCACTCCTGCGTTTTGCAGGCTGCCAATCACAAGAGGAGTTAGTGTGGCGCTGAAGCTGGCAGCCACATTGGCTTCTGTCAGGGCAATCGCACGATGATCGCCATGCTGATCTACAAGAAGAGCCTGGATCATCACCTGCGTAAGTGAGCTGCCCAATCCCATTCCCAGAACAGCAACTAACGCCAGTTCAAAATCCCTGCTCAACCCCAGGAGGGCCGCACTGATTGCCAAACCCACGGCGCCGCTCCAAAATACTACGCCCCGACTCCAGCGATGGGCGATGCGATCACCAATCAGACCAGAAAGAATTAACCCGATGGCGAGCGTAGCCGGCAGGAATCCGCCCAGCGTGTAATTCAAACCAAGTTCGCTACGCAAAAACGGCATGAGCGGACCAAGCATCGATTGTGTGAAGCCGATGTAGGCCAGCATGATGTATGCCAGCCAGGTTAGACGGTCACGGAGAAAGGGCTGAATAGAGGACTGACTCTCGCGCATACAGGGAATATTTATTTTTAGTGAGCCGGATTTGATGATGGATTCGAACGACGGTGTGCAGTAGATGTAGTCTGTTTGGTGTAAGCGGCCTGAATATCCTGATGCAACGGAATATTTTCCAGATATGTTTTGCGGTACGGACTCTCAGTTGGGATCAAATCATGTTTGCGCATGATTTCTTCGTGCGCACGTTTTAGAAATTCAACTCCTTCAGCGGCGCGATCGTTTGCCATGAGTGCCTGGCTATGGCGGAAGAGAATCTCTTCGCTGCTACATTCCACTACCTGCACGAAGCCAAACTGCTCGTAAAGATTCAGCGCTGTTTGTGATGACTCCAATGCCTTCAGCAGATAGGCCTGACGTTCAGCACTTCTAGCTTTCTTTCGAGTCAGAGAT
>DAINRK010000246.1:0-6809 GCA_036741855.1 Anaerolineales bacterium | reverse complement strand
GGGTGCAACTGAATTGTGCTACTTCAATGTAATAAGTGACTCCTGCTGTGGCAGAAAATATCATCTGTGATTGGAATCCTGCGTCGTTATCATCATCACAAGCAACAAGTGTAAGGTTATCGATATCCGGTCCGATCCAGATTGCGATATAGGTATCATAGTTGGATCCCAATGCGTCTACATTAACTGGCGCTGTTGTCCCTGGGGTATAGCGATACCAGACATTATTGGTCCCTTTTGTGAGGGATTTCCCATCACAAATGGAACCAACCACAGGGCCATCCCCAACTTGAGATGCTTCGGCGGTGCTAATGGAACTGACGTAGGGGATACTGCCAATCACTGCCGCGTTAGCAAAATTATCGTTGGATGGTGGCGCGGCATAGGCAATACGCGTGCTGCCGGTGCTAAAGTTAACAAGCAATATTCCCAACAGTAAGGCAGTCTGCAGCCCCCTTTTGATTGGTCTTGAAAAGAGCAAATAGTTCATGGCTTCCTCCGGTCTTGCAATAAACAATAAGGCTTGTTGCGAAAAAGGTTTTTAATAGTAATCATGCTTTGAATACATGATCTGGCAATAATTATATCGCTGCCCATCTGGTTGAGGGGATTTTTCCAATATATAAAGTTAACAAAGCAGTTAGCTTTTCTGGCTGAGAATCAGCGCCTCCAGCTGAAGTGACGCCGACCAGACCTATTCCTGCCAAGAAGAATCAAGATCAGGACCCCAATCAGAATTAGCGCGCTCCCACAATAAAAGTAAGGGGATTGAAAATCAAGTTTTTGTCCTCCTTCTTTTGGCCGAGGGGTGAAAGGTACGGATTGTGTTGCCTCATCCAAATTCGGCAAAGAAAGTGCACTTGGGCCAGGAGTGACAGTAAATGTTTGGGTTACGGGAATAGCTGTAATCGTAGAAAGATTCGTCTGAGTCCAGATCGGAGTTAAACTCGCAAAAAATTGGATCGGACCTCCTTGCTGGTTGGCGATTTCCGGATCAGCCGCTGGTGTAGGAGAAAGTGCGCGTCGAATCGCTGCATCCATTTGAATTAAACCTGCACCGGTGTACATATCCCAACCTGCCGCGGATATATCGAGAGCAGTCGCTTCGACATACTGTCGTACTGTTCTGGCATTGTTGTCATAACCCAACAGTACTGCTGCCAACCCGCTCACATAGGCTGTTGCCATGGATGTGCCGCTAAATGTGCTATATCCTCCTCCCAACCACAAGCTTAGGATATTGTCACCCGGGGCGGCTATATCAATTTCCGCGCCATAATTTGAAAAGGATGCATGCTGGTTATTGGCATTTGTTGCAGCTACTGCAATCACTTGTGGAAGCCGCGCTGGATAGAGTACAAAATTTGAATTTGTATTACCGCTCGAGGCCACCAGAAGCACGTTATGACGTGCTGCATAATCTACTGCATCTTGTAAAATTTGCGAATAATTCGAGCCACCCAGACTCATGTTTATGATCTGCGCACTATGATCCGTCGCCCATATTATGCCTGCAGCAACATTCGAAAAACTGCCCTGCCCGAATGAATTCAGCACTTTGACAGGCATTATCTGTGCTCCCCAGGAAACCCCGGCAATACCCAGTCCATTATTACTCCGGGCGGCTGCAATACCTGCTACATGCGTTCCATGACCATAATCATCCTGTGGATTGTTGTCATTATTAACAAAATCATATCCCTGTACAACCTTCCCAACCATTTCAGGATGACTCATATCTACGCCACTGTCCAGGATGGCAATAGTCACCGCCGGAGATCCTGTTGAAACATCCCATCCCTGCGGCGCACGGATGGCCGTCAATCCATATTGAGCTGGAAAAGACGGATCGTTCGGGATTGTATCCAATGCCTGAACGGGATAATCGGGTTCAACATAACCTACACCTGAAATGTTGCCCAGTTCCACGAGTCTTTCATCGAAGTTGTTATCTGGCACATCTAATATGAAGGCGTCCAACTTTGCAAGCTCACTGCTTTCAGTTACCGTGCCATAGGGTTCCATACGCGACATGACATTTATCAACCGCGCATTCGCCGAGATTTTGACCAGGATGCGCCGTGTAATCTGCGAACTGATAATAACTTCTGATTGGGTGGGTGTAGCTGTTTCCGTTAAATCTATATTCCCCGTGCTGACAGCTGATTCCGTGGCTGAGGGTGTTTCACTGAAAATCTGTTGTTGGGCAAATCCTGCTTCGGCATGAACGAGCAGCGATAAAGCCACTCCTAAGTATAAAAGAAGAAAGATGATGACTTTACGCTTTGCATGCATCATCCAGTGATTGTACTACCTGGTCATCGCAAGCTCTAACGTGCTAGTCCAATCTGGAAGTTGCAGACCAAATGTTTTTTCAAAATGGGTGCAGTTCAAAGCTGAGAAAAGAGGGCGTACGGCAGGTGTAGGAAATTCTTCACTTAGGGCAGGCTCAATGTTTCGAACCACCTGCTCAGTCCGGTTTGGATCGTTGGCGACGATCTGTTTGGCCCATTCGTAACGGGAGGTATATCCACCACCGGCAAGATGGTAAACGCCGCGCCTCTCACGGATGTTTTCCAAAAGGTCTGCCTTATGATTGGCAATCATAAGACTTGTGGTTTCGGCCAGCATCCGCGCCCATGTCGGGTTACTGATTTGATCCGTAACAATTCTCAAAGTCTCATTTTTACGCGCCCACTTCAGCACCTTATTGACAAAACTTTCGCCGCGCAGACTATAGACCCAGCTGGTGCGCAAAATCATATAAGCATCCCCCGCTTGTTTGATATTTTCCTCCCCTGCCAATTTGCTCTTACCATATACATTGAGTGGGTTGACTGGATCATTTTCAGTATAGGGTTGATCCTTTTTGCCATCAAACACATAATCTGTTGAATAATGGATAAATACCGCGCTGATTTTGCGAGCAACTTCAGCCATCACTCCAGGTGCAACCGCGTTTACTTTCATGGCCAGTTCAAATTCTTTTTCTGCTCGATCAACCTCAGTGTATGCAGATGCATTAATGATCAGGTCAGGTTTCAGTTCCTTCAAGGTCTTTTGCAGTGCATCAAGATCAGAAACGTCAACTTCATTACGCCCCAAAGAAATCACTTCTCCCAAAATGGGGAGAATCTCATGAAATTCCGAGCCTAATTGCCCATTTTTGCCAAAGAGGATAATTTTCATTCCCAAAGGTTATTCAAAAACCTCTGCTTCTGAGAGAAGCTTTCCGGCTTCATCCCGTGGCGATAGAATGGGTGAATTGTTATGAGTAGGCCAACTGATATTAATCGTCGGATCGTTCCAAATAATGGAACGCTCCCATTGAGGGGCATAGTAATCAGTAGCTTTATAAAGTACCTCAGCATGAGAACTGGTAACATAGAAGCCATGCGCAAAGCCCGGTGGGACCCATAACATTTTTTTATTTTCAGCGGACAAAAAATCTCCGGCCCACTTCCCAAAAGTATGTGAATGTCTTCTTATATCAACTGCTACATCAAAAATTTCCCCGGAAATTACACGTATAAGTTTTCCCTGCGGTTGCTTGATCTGGTAGTGCAAACCTCGCAGAGTGCCGTGATGAGATTTTGAATGATTATCCTGTACAAAATCGGAGGGTATACCGGCCTCAGTGAAGCGCTGTTTCTGGTAGCTTTCCAGAAAAAAACCGCGCTCATCCGAAAAAACTCGAGGCTCGATTAAAATAACATCATCTATGGTCGTACTTGAAAATCGGGGAGTATTCTCCATGCTAGCCCTTTAAATATGCCTTGACCACTTCCTTGGGTTGGCCAATTATGCGGATTTTTCCGCGTTCGATCCACGCTACACGATTACAGAGTTCCTCGACAGTTTTCATTTGATGCGTGACAAGTACTGTCGTCGCGTTCAAGGATCGGAAATATTCCATCCTCTTTCGGGATTTGATTCTGAATGCCTCATCGCCAACCGATAGAATTTCATCCACTAGCAATATCTCCGGCTCCCAGGCTGATGCGACCGCAAAACCCAGCCTCCCCGTCATTCCGCTTGAATAGGAGCGTATTGGCGCTTCAATAAAAGCACCCAATTCTGCAAATTCCAGAATATCATCCATACGTTCCTGAATATCCTGACGAGAATGACCAAGCAACGCGCCGTTAAGGAAAATATTTTCCCGCCCAGTCAATTCCGGATGAAAGCCCGCCCCTAGTTCGAGGAGAGGCGAAACTCTTCCTTTAATCCAAACGCGCCCGTGGGTTGGAACAAGTACCCGAGAGATAACTTTGAGTATGGTGCTTTTCCCGGCTCCGTTACGTCCGATGATCCCAAAAATTTCTCCCGGTTGAATTTCAAGATTGATATCATCCAGTGCCAGGAATTCTTTGAAGCGCACACGCCTCTGAATGAATCGGATTGCGAATTCCTTGAATGAGCGGATCCTTTCTTCCGGTGCTCGATATCGTACTGATACATTTTCAAGCAGGACCACTCTATCGTTTTGACTGGTTTCTGTCATAGAATCCGCATCAGGCGCGGTAGGCAAATTCATCTGATTTGTTCGAAAAAATGATCCACCCTATCACTAATGTTGAAATTGCTATCACTGCCCCCGTTTGTATGATCGATAGGGGCGGTAACGTTCCTTCATAGATTGGTGCACGCATCATTTGGACGAAATAATACATCGGATTCAATGTAAACCATGCTCGCATTCCTTCTGATACTACGTTCGCAGGATAGATGATCGGCGTCAAATACATCCACCCCAGCAAGGCCACCTGGTACATTTCAGCGATATCAGGGAAGAAGACAGCAAGCGTTGAGATGAGAAGACCAAGACCGAGGGAAAATGTAGCCAGAAGAAGCATGGATACGGGCAAAAATAACAGACTACTGTTTAGTGGAATGTGGTTGATTGCAGCAAGAATTAGCAAAGGGGCCAGGGAAATAGTCAGATTTACCAGCCCGGTTCCCGTTGCAGAAACAGCAAATGCCGTCGAAGGCAGATAAATTTTCTTTAAAAGAACACCGCCCCATACCATTTGATGGATTGTTGCACTTGTCGTCTGGGAAAAAAATGTCCAGGTGATTAATCCACTCAGGAGGTAAATGGGATATCCTTCCACTCTGTTAAATACTTGGGAGAAGACGAGTGAAATGATGACCATCATGCCAAGCGGCTGAATCAGTGTCCATGCTATCCCTAATATTGATCGCTTGTAACGTGTAACAACATCTCTTCTCACAAACTGATAAATCAGGTCGCGATACTGAAAGATGTCACGCAGCTCCTCGATTGCCGGCGAACCTCGTTTTGCGCTGTCATATATTATTGTCTTCGCAGACGTTCCCATTATTTATCCTGGTCAAGAATTCTAAATTTGCAGGTCGAAGTTTACCATAAACAAAATTGTAGTTTTCCAATCTGTGTGTTGACATTTTAATCTGCCTCATCTAAACTGCCCGCATGCTTGCGCGCGTATTTTCCTGTGCTGTCATTGGGTTGGAAGGAGTCATCGTTGAGGTTGAAGTCGATTACACCAACGGCTTGCCTGGCGTGACTATTGTTGGCTTGCCAGATACAGCCGTGCAGGAGAGTCGGGAGCGTGTGCAAACTGCGGTAAAAAATGCAGGCCTGCATTTTCCGCGTCATCGTATTGTCGTCAATCTTGCACCCGCGGCCGTTCGTAAAGAAGGTCCTGCATATGATCTACCGATTGCACTGGGTGTCATACTCCTTGCGGGTCATCTCCCACATGATGTGGTTGATAACACAATCGTCCTTGGCGAGCTTTCGCTGGATGGAGTCGTACGTCACACGCGCGGTGTTTTGCCAATGGCAGCAACTGCCCGAGCCAATGGATTCAAGCAAATGTTTGTGCCCGAGGTGGACGCGCCCGAAGCAGCCTTGATCCCAGACCTGGAAGTCATCCCAGTTAAATCGCTTGCGGATCTTTACGCCCATTTATCTGGTCGCCATTTAATTCAGCCTTATCAACCTTCAAGCGACGAACTCGAACCACTGTTCATACCAACAGACTTTGGGGAAATAAAAGGACAGGAACACGTAAAACGCGCACTTGAAGTCGCGGCCGCGGGCGGACATAATGTATTGATGGCTGGAAGCCCAGGAAGTGGAAAGACATTATTGGCGCGTGCCTTACCAGGCATCTTGCCTGAAATGAGCATCGAAGAATCACTGGATGTAACACGCATTTATTCGGTGGCCGACCAACTCCCTGCAGGCACACCATTGATCCGCCATCGTCCATTCCGCGCGCCGCACCACACGATTTCTCACGCAGGTTTAGTCGGTGGTGGGAATATTCCCAAGCCCGGAGAAATATCACTTGCTCACAGGGGAGTTTTGTTTTTAGATGAGTTTCCTGAATTCGGAACGCGCGTCCTTGAAGTGATGCGCCAGCCGATGGAAGACAAAGTGGTAACTATTAGCCGTGCAAAAGGATCGCTAACTTTTTCAGCAAACTTCCAATTGATTGCGGCAATGAATCCTTGCCCTTGTGGATACTATGGTGACTCGCAAAAGCCATGCACCTGCGCGCCAGTAACTGTTACAAAATACCAAAAGCGAATATCAGGACCTTTGCTCGACCGTATTGACATCCATATCGAAGTACCGCGGGTGGATTATGAAAAGTTGAGTGGAGATCGAGTGGGTGAGTCCAGTGACGCAATTCGATCCCGCGTGCAAGCCGCACGAGACATACAAAATAAACGTTTCTCGAGCACTGCATCAGATATTGTCTGTAATGCGGATATGCGCGTCGGAGAGATACGTCAGTTTTGCAAGCTGCAGGAGG
>DAINRK010000245.1:0-6827 GCA_036741855.1 Anaerolineales bacterium | reverse complement strand
CGCCAGTTTTCGACTGCGCCGTTCGTATCCCCTTTGCGGTATAAAGCCCATCCGTGCCAGAGCCATGTCTCTTCCGACATTTCCGTTCGCTGCAAGGCATAATCTGTCAGCGCGAGCAGATCCTCTGTACGTTGCGCATGAAAATTGGCTATGAATGGACCAAATTGATAACGGAACATCCGTTGCGGCAAACCCAATTCGCGCGCCTTATCGTAGGCATCGTTGGCTTCAAAGTATCTTTCAAAGTAGACGAGATTGCTCCCCACGTTGAACCACGCGAACGCATCAGATGGATCTTCCACGCTGGCGGCTTGGGCGATGGTCAACGCGTTTTGCCGGTTCAGGATTGCGTCCCAGTTGGAGGCGAGCAGGGATTTGATCTGTTCTTCCTGTTCTGGAAGATAGACAACCATGTATAGATAGTTGAATGGTTTCCATTCCGATTCCAGTTGTTCGTAGGAAATGGTCTTATCCGGTCCGCGATAGGGATCCTGCGCGGTAAAGGTTTGGGTTGAGTCATCATAACCGGTGAGCAAAAGATAGTGCGCTGCCCACAGGTCATCATCGGGCCAGCCTGTGTCATCCGGGTTCAAAGAAGTTGTGCCTTCTATGATGACGGGATATCCTGATGAAATGAGTCGTTTAAGCGTTTCGATATCACCGCCCACGCGATATTCGATGCGAAGCCAGCCCGCGTAATTGCGCACCCAAAATGCCATCTCTTCAGGGTTGACATTACGGTCACCGTTGACCGGTTTAATAACATCTGAAATATCCTTTTGGCTGCCGCTCCAGCCAACCATATGCAGCATCATCGAAAGGGCAGCGGGCCCACAATTATTTGCAGATTGCTTTTCATAAGGTGGAGAGCCAAGTAATGCCTGTGGTGGTGGAGGAGCGAGGGTAGGTGTGGGGGGAACAGGCGTTGCAGCCAATTCAATGGTTGGAGTCATCTCGGTTGTTGGGCTTGGCAGACTGGTTGCAGGTGCCGGTGTGTTTGGCAGCGCAGTAGGTGCATTCCCCACCGGATTGATCACGTTTCTTAGATAGGTTTTCGCAACTTCATAGCGCCAGGCCACACGGCTATTGATGCCAGGGATTTGTAGTAACAATATCACCAGAATCAGGAACCCGGTTCCGGTGAATAGGACATTCCTTTTTGACATGCAAGGAGTGTACCAAATTTGGATAAGTCTAAATTAATCCGCCTACAAATGTAAGTCAGGTTTCAAATCTGACCTACGCTATGGTTCCGAGATAAGCATACACTTCTTTCTGTCCATGCCGTTTCAAAACCGTATACCTTGTATACCCATCCATCAACTCAAAACCATTCCTGTTGACCAAAAGTGCTTCAATGGAAACACCGCGCAGCATTGATTCTTCGCGTTCATCCGCGCGTTCCTTCAAACCTCTTTGAAAATCTTCCACACTGAACAAATCTGCGTTCGGGCGTATATCTTCCAGTGGCAGAACCTCCAGCGCAAACTCCATTCTTGGAAATACTTTCATCCATTCCACCGTCCAGTGCTCGTCAGGAGCTTCGTTGTGGTCGGACTCCCACTCTTTCATGATCCATTTCATTAAGTAGGCTTTGATCGTAAGCGGGTCTGTCAGGATGTTATAAGTGAACTTCCCGAGCGTGCGGTATTCAAACGGAAACTCCATATTTATTGATGACCAAGCAACTGAACAGCCGCTGCGACCGATGGATCGGTCTCGAAATAAAATGTATCCCATTCCGCAAAGGCCTGCACGTCCGGGACAATGCCGGTCTCTTCCCAATTGCCCTCGGAATGTTCTGGGAAGAACGTCTCTGAGGCGATCCAAACCTGTGATCCATCGTCAAAGTCATACCCGCGCAGAACTTCTACATTACCAAGGCTTGTTTCGCCTACGATCTTGGCCCCTCTTGAATCTCGCAGCACTCCCGCAAAAATTTCCCCAAAGCTGGCGGTGTCCTGGCTGACGACCACTACGATCGGAACCGTCTGCGAATTGTGGATCGGGTTCGCATCTATATTCATCGGGCGGGAATCTGCGCGGCTGACAAAGCGACCGAGCGTGCCGGTTACGAAATGCTCGAGAATAGGCTCCACCACTGAACTGCTTCCACCTCCATTTAAACGTACATCCAGAATTAAACCATCCAATTGACCAAATTCATTCAACGCGTTTTCGATCTGCGGCGGAATGGTCTCATCAAAGAAAGTGGGGATGAAGATATAACCGATCTTTGATCCGTCGGTCGTTTGAACGAGACGAGATTCAATATCGAGCCCTCCATGAATGGCTTGTCGGACTAGCATCACCTCTCGCGGCGACTCGCCTGGAGATTGCACTGTGACCACTACAGCAGAGCATGCAGGTCCACGCAGGCGATTCCCCGTCTCAAGTTCAAGTGGCGCGCCATCCACAAGCAGAATGCTATCGTGCGGTCCAATTCCGCCGTACTCTGCAGGCGAGCCCGGGAAGGTCGAAATGACAACGAGGTGCTGTCGTTTGATATCAGGTAAGCTATAAATACCCACGCCGACGAAATCGGCTTCGCCCTTCAATTCTGCCTCCGATTGTTTTACTTCCAATGGTGAAAGGAAAAATGAATGTTCATCCTGCAATTCCTCGATCATTGCCTGCATTTCACGATAGAAAGATTCTGTATCCAGCCCAGCTTCGATCTTGGCTTTGTATCGGGATTGGATCTCGTTCCAGTCCTTCCCGTTATAGTCCGGGTAGACATAGACGTCATCAACAATTCTTGAAAGCTCTTCGAATACCTGAAGTTGTTCTCCTTGTGAAATATTCGCGTTTGCTTCGCTCTCTAACGTAGGTTGTACAAGCGCGGTTTCTGGCGGAATGGTGGCGAGCGGTGTCGAAGTGCATTCGGGCGGGATGAAAGCTGGTACAAGGGGAACAGGTGTCAGAGTAGGGGATGCGGTGGGTGTCAGTGTTGGCGTGGGAGTGGGAGTCGGGGGAAGAATCATCTGAGTGACATAATTGCAAGACAGCAAAGACAAAATCAAAAATCCAAATACGATACGCTTTCTTTTCATATTTTCCTTATTTATGTCATTGCGAGGGCGTAGCTCGAAGCAATCTCCTCATCAAGCTGGAGATTGCCACGTCGCCGCTTTGCGGCTCCTCGCAATGACGGATTGTTACGCGCTCCATGCTCTGACGCGCTCGAACAGGTCTGAGAGCGATTTAAGATCAGAAACGGGCACGGCCAGATTTTTCGTACGGGTCTTATCATATTGAAATACCCGCGCTCCTGCCTGAATAAAACTCGCGCGGCGGTTGAATTCTTCACGCGTCAAGTAACCCACCAGCAGAATATCCATGCCATAGACCCAGATATTACCCCAATCGAGAGTACCGATTATGTATGTCTCTGCACGGTTCGGGCTGTGGATTCCGATGCGCCCATCCGGGGCAGATTTGATGCGGACATAGGACAACGAAAAGAATCCATCCTCAATCTGGATTCGCCTCCGGGGTGGGATCTCCACCTGGCAGGACCGCATCTCGCGCCCCTCGTCCTGCCCGCCGATTTCGACGATTTGAGTCTCCTCTGAATCGGACTTCAAAACGAGCCCGCCCAACGGACTCCACGTGAACGGCCGCACCCATGAATCAGGCATCACATGAATTAAATAGTGTGGTTGCTTCGTTTCAATCACTTTCTTCATGTCATCCGGAGACGCGGCGATCAACCCTGAAAGAAATGCAAAAAGATACAGATCATTGTCAGAACGCCCATCTCCCGCGTTCTTATCAGATTCCACCAGCGCAGGCGCTTTCAGTACCACTTGAGCGTTATGGCGCATCTCGCTGATTCGTTCACGATGGGTGATGAGGAATGAATGGATCTCGCATCGCCTGCCGCCCAATGAAACATCATAGCGATCCGGGTCGGTGAACGGCATCGCTCCTTTTACTTCGAAAGGAATATCTTGCTCAGAAAGATGCCTCCGAAATGCCAATTCGACAGCTGCCCCAGCTACAATGCGACGAAGCTGCTCATACGGTGATGCCCCTGCGCGATTGTATGTATAGGATAACGAACGGAGCGCGTAGGCAATCCCACCTTCCGTGAGGTCGCGGGTGTAGGGGAGGTGGAGGAGGTCAGAGGAGGAGATCATTAGAAATTTTATTTTGGTGGATAACTATTCTCTTTGAGAAGATTTTCCAAAGATAAAAATAGAGGTTCGGGTAAAGACTTCCATGCAAACCATCCGATCTCTGCCACCTCGTCTTCAGCAGCAATCACGGGATCATTTGATATTGAATTACCTTCCATCCAGATCGTTATGTAATGTTTCCCAGTTGTATCGAACATATCATTGGTAATTGCGCGAAATCGAATATCAACGACATCTAGCCCCACTTCCTCTTTTGCTTCGCGAGCCGCACATTGTTCTGGAGTCTCTCCAAATTCCAAATGTCCGCCCGGTGTCGACCATGTTCCTTTGCCGTGAATGCCCTTGCGCTTCATCAAAAGTACCTGATCATTTTTGGTGATAATGATTGCCACTCCAACTTTAGGTTCTGGGTTCATGATTCATGCCTAAACTGCAAACAATAATGATGAAAGGTGTTACTCACCCAGGCGGAGCCAAGTCCGAAGGGTGAGAGGCGCTGATTATCCTGAACCCAGATTTTTTCATCTTTCAACGTATATGTCTTGCCGAGTTCGCGTGCGATATCCCAGGCTAATGGATAAATCTTCCCGCCCTTCTTCACGTTCTTGACGATGATCGTAAGATAGGCTTTCTCCCGCAACAAAGGCTTTAATCCTTTGTAGATATGTACAAGTTTTTCGAGGAACTGGTTGTATTCACGAATATTTCCCAGGTCATTGAGGTCATCTGAATAATGGACATCCATCTCAGCGGAAGCGCGGCGTTTCCTTTGGGTCTCTGCACCTCTTGCATGAAGCATATCCCAGTAGGGAGGGGATGTTAAAACATAGTCAGTCATTGGTAATTGGTAATTCGTAATTTGAGCAGCATCGCCAGGAATGACCTTTGACGTTAGACCTTCAACCGTTTCACCTAGATTCTTCCTTTCTTCTTCTATCGTTTGATTTGCAATCCCCACATATTTGGGATTCAATTCGATGCCATAACTATTTCGGCCTGCGCGCAACGCGGCGATAAGAGCCGAACCTGTCCCAGCCATGGGGTCGAGCACAGTTTCCCCTTTCTTCGTGAAGAATTCAATGAATTCCTGTGCCATTGTTTCCGGGAATTTTGCGGGATGCACCAAAACTCCCTTTTTGCGAGGCGGCGGGTTATGGATGAACCACGATTTCTGGAATTTCAGCCATTCTTTGGAGGTCAGTTCGTTGAGTTTGTTTTTTGATTTCATAATGTCATGCTGAGGAGCGACAGCGACGAAGCATCTCCTCGATGATCATGAGACCCTTCGCTGTCGCTCAGGGTGACATGCCTACGGAATCGGTGTTCTCGTCGGCGGAATGTAATCCACATCATACACTTTTAGATCGGAAAATGTAACGCTCATGGGTGTGTCGTTTTCTGATCGCACAAATACGCCAATTGCGCCACTGGGAAAACTCCTATCTTTGATTCCAAATTGATAACGCCCATTGAGAAAGAGTCTCATTTCACTATCAACCGCCCAAACGCCGATGACTACCTGCCCTGGCGCGCCGCGCGGGGCATCTCCGCTTGAGACGGGTTCAAGCAGTGGAAGCCGAATGCCTCCGTTGACTCGTTCTGCACGGATCTGTGCGTTGCAGGAAAGGACGAAACGATAATATGAACTGCCGATACCACGCACGATGACGCCATAATTATCTTCCCCGCGGCACAGACTGGGGCGTGCCGTAATCTCCGCATAGAAATTTCCAAATGTGCTGTCGCGACGAAAGCTTGACAAATACACACCAGGCTGAATGGCTAAACTCAACCTGTTGAGGCTGATCGCTGCGCTGCCTTGATCTGAAACAGCGGTATCCCATAACTTTTTATCTGAAAAATCGTCGGTGAGAGTTTCTGAACCTAC
The DNA here is from genome assembly GCA_036741855.1 of Anaerolineales bacterium. GTDB lineage: Bacteria > Chloroflexota > Anaerolineae > Anaerolineales > Villigracilaceae > Defluviilinea. Next base: position 797 of record DAINRK010000245.1, on the reverse strand, counting down.
GCCGGGTTTCATCTCAGGGGTGCCAGTGTAAGTGGGAAAGGTTAACAGTGTAGGAGTCGCTGAAGGCGGGAACCAGACGATGGTAGGAGTTGGAGGCTGTGTATCCATTGGAAGAGGAGTCGCCGTTGGCAATGTTGAACCCAAAGGCAGGCAGGAGGTCATAAATAATGTCATTGCGAGGAGGGTGATCTTCCCGACGAAGCAATCCCCGCGGAAATTAGGAGACACTTGCACCTGGTGCAAGTACAGGTGTTGCTTCGTCGCTTTCGCTCCTCGCAATGACAGGCTTAATAAGGTGTTGTAAAATACCATAAAATTATTTTAGCACGTCAGGAGACTCTATGACCGAAAAGCTTGTGCTGGTGACGGGCGCATGTGGTGAGATTGGTCAGGCTCTGATTCAAGGATTGGCACAAAAGGGTGGGTATCGAATCGTAACGTCTGATCTCTCCATGTTACCCGATAGCATCGAAGCCATGTCGGCAGAGCACGTGCAGGGGGATTTGGTTTACAAGGTCAAGAATTTTTATGATTATGATTTCGACGTGATCTTTCACCTGGCGGCTTCGCTTTCCTCCAAGGCGGAGGTGGCCAGTGAGGAGGCGCATCGAATCAATGTGGAAGGCACCATGCAGTTGTTGATGCTGGCGGCCTATCGCTCAGAGAAGTATCAAAAGTCTGTGCGGTTCTTATTTCCAAGTTCGATTGCAGCCTATGGCATGCCAAGTTTGGATGTGAAGAAGGCGGCCGGCGCGGTGAAGGAGGATGTGTATAACACACCGCAAACCATGTATGGA